>NZ_LVEG02000021.1 GCF_001614315.2 Halofilum ochraceum | reverse complement strand
GCCAGCCGGCGGTATCGCCGCGAATAGACGGCGATGCCGGCTGTTGCCTTCGGCAAGAGCCGGCCTACCGGTTTCCCGGCCCCCGATTCGCCGGGCATGCCCATTCATCCAGCGGTGGTCGTAAGCCGATGCGGCAGTTCACCCTCAAACAGTTGCGTTACTTCGTGGTCGCCGGCGAACTTTCCAGCGTCACGCAGGCGGCCCGGAAACTGCACGTGTCACAGCCGTCGATCTCGGCGGCCATCCAGCAGATCGAGGAAGTCACCGGTCTGCAGCTGTTCATCCGCCATCATGCCCAGGGCCTTTCGCTGACCGCATCAGGTAAGCAGTTGATGGCCCGTGCCCGTCAACTGCTGCGTGATGCCGAGGGCCTCGAGAAGTACGCCATCGCGCTCGGCGAGGAGATCGGCGGTGAGCTGCGGCTGGTCGCCTTTCCCACCTTCGCCCCGTTGTTCCTGCCGCGGTTGCTGCGCCGCTACGCCACGCACCATCCCTCGGTGAGCCTCTACTGCGATGAAATGAACCAGGCCGATATCGTCACCGGACTGCGCCAGGGCGACTACGAACTGGCCTTTACCTACGACCTGCAGGTGCCTGCGGAAATCGACTTCACGCCGCTCTACCGATTTCCCCCGTACGCGGTGGTCGCCACCGATCATCCGCTCGGCGGGCATGAGCGCATCGGCCTCGCCGAACTGGCGCGCTGGCCCATGGTCCTGCTCGACTGGCCGCTCAGCCGTGAGTACTTCCTCTCCATCTTCACCCATCACGGCCTTTCCCCCAGCGTGGCCCACCGGGCCAAGTCCATGGATATGGTCCGCGGTCTGGTTGCCAACGGCTTCGGGTTCTCGCTGTTCAACACGCCCGTGGAAGCGCTCGACACCGCCGATCTGCACCCCCTGCGTATCGAGCAGGATGCCCAGCCCCTGTCTATGGGCATCGCCTGCCTGCGTGAGCTGCGCCTCAGCCCGGCGGCCGAAGCCATGCACCGCCTCGCCCGTGACGTAGACGTCCAGCACGAGGTCTTCGGGCGGTTCGGTGCCGGCCTGAGCGCAGAAACCGACCCCTGACACGCCCGCAACGCGTCCGGGTCGGGGATGGCCCTCTATACTCGGACGATACCCGGCGCGAGGCGGTGCCTGACGGACAAGGCAGTCAGTCGACCCCTTTGATCCGTCTCCTGTTTCTCGACTGCCGGACCGGGTGCAGAATCGGGCGGCCAGGGTGCACAGTTATATCAGGCAGGATTCCGGGAAGCGGAGATGGATGACCAATCCGACACGCGGGACACCGGCGCTGAACTGCTCGCGTTGATCGAAGAGGTGGCCGCGGAACTTCACCCCAATCGCGCGTTGCCGGCGCTCGGGCTGGACAGCGATCTCTCCCGCGATGCGGGGCTCGACAGTCTCGGGCGAATCGAACTCATGCTGCGTATCCAGCACCGGTTCGGCGCGCGTCTGGGGGACGAGGACGCGATCAGCGCCGCCACGCCCCGGGATCTGCTCAACGCGATCGCATCGGCACCCGATAGCGGTACGACCTCGCCCCGCCCCGCGCCCCATAGTCCGACCGGTCCGGTCGCGGAGGGCGCGGAGCCGGCATCCGCCGAGACCCTGATGGACGTCCTCGATCAACGTGCGCACGCCACACCGGATGCCGTGCACGTACGCCTGTTGGGCGACGAAGCGGAGGTGGATCGACTCACCTATGGCGATCTCCACGCCGGCGCGCTCGCCGTCGCGGCCGGTCTGCGCGCCCACGGCATCGAGCCCGGCGACACCGTGGCCCTGATGCTGCCCACGGGGATCGATTTCTTTCTGGCGTTCCATGGCGTACTGCGAGCCGGCGGTGTGCCGATCCCGCTGTACCCGCCCGTACGGGCGGAGGAGATCGAGAGCCACGCGCGCCGCCTTGCGGCGATCCTCGACAACGCGCAGGCCCGCCTGTTCATCGCCAGCACGCAGACCCGCCCCGCCGGCCACATTCTGCAGGGTCTGGTCCCCGCACTGCAGACGGTGGAAACCGTCGACCGCCTGCGCAGCAGTCAGGAACCACCGCAAACGGTGCGCAGAGCCGGCACCGATCTGGCGTTCCTGCAGTACACGTCGGGGACCACCGGGGCACCGAAGGGCGTGATGCTCAGCCACGCCAACCTGCTGGCGAACATCCGCGCGATGGGCCCGTCGGTCAGCGCCGATTCCAGCGACCGCTTCGTCAGCTGGCTGCCGCTCTACCACGACATGGGCCTGATCGGTGCGTGTCTGGCGACGCTCTACTACGGCATCGAAGTGATCCTGATGTCGCCGCTGCAGTTCATGGCGCGCCCCGAGCGCTGGCTCTGGGCCATCCACGACTTCGGCGGCACGATCTCGGCGGGACCGAATTTCGCCTACGACCTGTGCGCCGGGCGGGTTCACGACGAGGCCCTGGAAGGACTCGATCTGTCGAACTGGCGGCTGGCGTTCAACGGCGCGGAACCGGTAAGCGCCGACACGCTGGAACGCTTCACGGCGCGCTTCGCACCGTTCGGCTTCCGGGCCGAAACGATGATGCCGGTCTACGGTCTCGCAGAGTCATCGGTCGGGCTCGCCTTCCCGCCACCGGGGCGCGGCCCGCGCATCGATACGGTCGACCGCACGACCCTGGAGCGCGACGGCCAGGCTGTTCCGGCCGCCGCGGATGCCAGCGCTGTGCTCCGCTTCGTGGCCTGCGGGCGGGCGCTTGAGGGTCACGAACTCCGGATCGTCGACACCGCGGGCAATCCGATCCCCGAGCGCCAGGAGGGTCGCGTACAGTTTCGCGGCCCCTCATGCACGGCCGGTTACCATGCCAACCCCGAGGCCACGGCCGAACTGTTCAGCGCGGACGGCTGGCTGGAGGCCGGCGACCGCGGTTACCTCGCCGACGGCGAAATCCATCTCACCGGGCGCATCAAGGACATCATCATCCGCGCCGGCCGCAACCTGTATCCGCAGGACATCGAGGCCGCGGTCGCGGCCGTGGAAGGTATCCGCAAGAACAATGTCGCCGCGTTCGCGACCACGGCCGCACGCGAGGGCGCTGGCGCGTCACCGGATGCGCCGGAGCGCGTCGTCGTCATGGCGGAGACCCGCGTGACCGACACCGCGGCGCGCGACCGGCTCGCTCATGCCTGCGCGCAGGCCGCCGCAGACGTGATCGAGGGCGGCGTCGACGAGATCGTCCTGGTCGGCCCGCAAACGATCCCCAAGACCTCCAGCGGCAAAATCCGTCGCGGCGACTGCCGCGCACACTACGAGCAGGGAACCGCGGGGCGCGGCGTCGGTACGACACGCCAGATCGCACGGCTGCTGCTCGCCACGACCGGTGCGGCGATCGGGCGCGCGCCCGGCGCCGCCCTGCGAGCGGCGTACGGCATCTGGTGCTGGATCGCCGCCATTGTCTTCGGGCTGCCGGCAGCGATCGTTACGATGGTCACCCCTGGGAAACAGGCCCGCAGCGTGGTCGCGCGCGCACTGGCGCGCGCACTGATCGCACTGGCCGGCGTGCGTCTGCGCGTGCACGGCGGCGTACCCAGTTCAGCGCCGGGCGTGATCGTCGCCAACCACGCGAGCTTTACCGACGGGCTCTTCCTGCGTGCCGTCGTGCAGGGCCCGCTCGTGTTCGTCGCCAAGCGGGAACTCGCCCGCCACGCCCCCATCCGCTGGTTCCTCGGGCGCATCGGCGCGGAATTCGTGGAACGCGTCGATCTCCAACGCGGCCTGGATGACCTCGGGCGCATCGAGACCCGCGCCCGACGCGGGGAAACCGTGGCCGCGTTCGCCGAAGGCATGCTCGCCGACGGTGCGGGACTGCGCGACTTCCGCATGGGCCCGTTCGTGGTCGCCGCCCGCACGGGACTGCCCATCATTCCGGTGGCCCTGCGCGGGACACGCCGCTTGCTGCGCGCCAGCGCTTGGCTACCGACACGGGGCTCCGTCGACATCTTCACCGGCGACCCGATCCACCCGTCGGGCCGCGAGTGGAGTGATGCGCTGGCCCTGCGCCAGCAGACACGCACCTTCATCGCCGCGCACTGCGGCGAGCCCGACCTCGCCGATACTGGCGCGGCCCTGATCCGCAACCTATGAGTGTGTGACGGGAAACGCCTGCGGATGGCGTGGATTTGATGGATCCAGAATGTGTTATCCGGACTCCGTAACTACAGACCGGATCGGACCGAGGAGGAAACCACATGAATGATCCAGCTGCGGATGGTGACGAAAACGCGCACTTCGGTAACCGATCCGATGCCGCTTCGAGACATGCCGGTGTCGATGCCGGGCGCCGATCATTCTGCAAGCTGTTGGCAGGCTCCCTGCTGATCCCCCATGTGAACCTGTCGGTCGCGGCCGACGGCGGGATGATGCACCGCCGAATCCCGGGGACGCAGGAAACGCTGCCCGTGGTCGGGCTGGGGACATCCGACGAGTTCGAGGTGCCGAACGAAGCGGACCTCGATGCCCTGCGTATGGTCCTGCACCGATTTCACGAACTCGGTGGAACACTGGTCGATACCGCACCGATCTACGGCAACGCCGAGTCGGTGATCGGCGGTCTGCTGGCGGATCTCGAGCTGACCGACGACCTGTTCGTCGCCACCAAGGTGCGCACCTCGGGTCGCGAGGCCGGTCTGGAACAGATGGAGCGCTCGCAGGAACTGCTCGGCAAGCGCCCGCTGGACCTGATGCAGGTTCACAGCCTGGTGGACTGGCGGACCCAGCTCCGCAATCTGCGCCAATGGAAAGAGGAAGGCCGGGTACGCTACATCGGCGTCACCCACTCACGGACGTCGGCGTTCGAGGAACTCGAAAAGGTGATGCGCTCGGAGCCGCTCGACTTCGTGCAGTTCAACTATTCGTTCACGGAGCCCGAGGCCGAGGCGCGTCTGCTGCCGCTCGCCGCCGAACGGGGCATGGCCGTGATGGTGAACCGGCCGTTCGAGAACGGCGCCCTGTTCCGGGCCGTACGCGATCGCCAACTACCGGAATGGGCGGCGGATTTCGACTGCGAAAGCTGGGCCCAGTTCTCCCTCAAATACATCCTGGCGCATCCGGCGGTCACCTGCGTCATCCCGGCCACGAGCAACCCGAAACACGTTGCCGACAACATGGGCGCAGGGACCGGGCGATTGCCGGACGAACATACCCGCCAGCGCATGCGCGAACTGGGCGCCAGCCTGTAAGCCAGCCGACCGATCGAGGCGGGTCAGCCCCTGAGCAGAGCGCTGCGTCAAATCGCGCGCACCGGATTCATGCTACTGTCTCCGCGGTCGCCTGATGGGCGGCGCGGGCCGTTGACGGCCCTCCACACCTGCAGAATCCCTGCTTGAACGCCCGGGAGGAAACATGCCTGCCCGCACAGACTGGGTTGTGCTCAAATTCGGCGGCACCAGCGTGGCGAGTGTCGACCGGTGGCAGACGATCGCGGACGCCATCGAACGCCACACCACTGCGGGCACGCGGGTGCTCGTGGTCTGCTCGGCACTGTCCGGCATCTCCAACCTGCTCCAGAAACTCATCGATGCGATCGATGGCCAGACCGACACGGAGGCCACCCTCGCCGAGATCCGTGGAAAGCACGAGCGACTGGCCGAGGCCATGGGCCTGGACGCCGATGAGCAGATAGGAGAGGAGCTGGCCGAGCTCGAGCGGGTGGTCGAGGGCGCTCGGCTCATCGGTGCGGTGCCCGACGAGGTGCGCGCGCGCCTGATGGCCATGGGCGAACTGATGTCCACGCGCCTGGGCGCCGGGTGGCTTCGAAAACGGGGCACGTCCGTTGCCTGGCGTGACGCCCGTTCGCTGCTGCAGGCCGAACCCGCCTCGACCAACGCCAGCAGCAGTCACCACTACCTGTCCGCGACCTGTCACTACGCGCCCGACGACCGGCTGATCACCGAGCTCTCCGAACTCACCGAGAACGCGGTGCTCACGCAGGGCTTCATCGCGGCCGACAGCCACGGCAACACGGTCCTGCTCGGGCGCGGGGGTTCCGACACCTCCGCGGCCTACCTGGCAGGCAAGCTGAACGCGGAGCGGCTGGAGATCTGGACCGACGTGCCGGGACTGTTCACGGCCAACCCAAGAGATCGAGCGGATGCGCGCCTGTTGCGCGCGGTCACCTTCGATGAGGCCCAGGTACTCGCCGCCATGGGCGCGCGTGTACTTCACCCGCGCTGCATTCCGCCCGTGCGCGACAACGACATCCCGCTGCACATGCGCTGCACCCAGGCACCGGACATGGAGGGGACCGTGGTCTCGCGCGACGCCGCGGCCACCGAGCCCGGCGTCAAGGCGGTCGTGAGCCGTCCGCACCTGTACCTGATCCGGATCGAGTGTCCCGGGCACTGGCACCTGGCGGGCACACTGGCCGACGTCACCGGCGTATTCGCGCAGCACGGCATTGCCATCGACCTGATCGCCAACTCGGCCTCGAGCATCAGCCTGACGATCGATCCCGCCGCCAGTCCGTTGACCCAGCAGGATGTCACCCACCTCGTGGCCAATCTGGAGTCGATCGGGACCGCCAACGTCAGCTACGAAGTGGGCTCGGTCAGCCTGGTGGGCTCCAACATCGCCTCGGTCATCAATCGCCTGTCACCGGCCCTGAAGCCGCTGGAAGCCCAGCGCATCCACATGGTCAGCGACGCCGGCCCCGACGACGCGCTGAGCTTCGTGCTCGAGCCGGAGGATGTCGATTACCTGATGAATCCGTTGCACGACTGGCTCTTGGCCCAGCCGCAGCCGGAGGCCATCTTCGGTCCCGCCTGGCGGGAGTTGAGCGACAAGCTGAACTGAGATCCGCCCTCCCGGCCGGGTCGGCCGGGCCCAGAGCCGGATCCGCGACCGGCCCGGCGCGAGATCCCGTCCGATCTCGGTACGGCCCGTCGCCGTCTCTTCGATCAGCTCGGCAAGACCGAGGAATTCGACGCCGTATCCAAAAGCGAGGCCAACCTGACGCGTATGTGGGCGGCGAGCTGAGCGACCGCCCCGCGCTGCGTACCCGACCCACCCGCGGGCGCGTTCCGTGACGTTCCAACGTTGAGTGACCGGCGGTGCCTCCCGCTCCCGAACCGAGCCTCACATCCCCGTCGAACCCGGGAATACGCGCAAAGAGGTGCCTGCCATGCCCGCGGGTCCCTGTACGTGGAGGGGCTGAACGTGGCCCGAAACGTGCCGCGGTATCGAGTCCTGCCACTTCGTGGAACGCCCGTGCCCGCCGAGCTGTATGATGTACTTGTGAATACCCGAGCCAAGCCCGCATGCGTATGCTCGTCGGCAGCAGATCCCGCGCAGTCGTCGTGCGCCCCCTTCAGTGGCCACCCCGAGGTGTGACGGGGTGAAGCCGCCGCCGGGTTATCCCGAAGAGCCGGTCGCCCTCGCCAGTCCGCTTGTCGGGGCTCGCAAACCACACTCACGGCTCCGGGCGGGCCTCCATTCGCGGCTCGGGCGCCGGCTGCTGGCCTGCATCGTCGCCACCAGCTCGCTTATCACGCTCCTGCTCACGGCAGACCAGCTCTATCGCGAATACCGGAAGGATGTCGGCGCCGTCGAAAAGCGCCTGCAGGAGATCGATCTGACGCAGACCGCGGCCATCACCGACCAGCTCTGGGAACTGAATGACGAGATCCTTCGCGAGACGCTCAACGGGCTCGCGAAGCTGCCCGAGATCGAGTTTCTGGAGGTTTCGAGTGCCGACGGGTTTGTCGAGGCGGCGGGCCAGGCCGTGACGGCCCACACCCTTGAGCGCCGGTTCCCGCTTCACTACGACACCGGCCATCAGACGGTTTCGATCGGCACGCTGCGGGTGGTGGCATCCCTCGCACCGGCCCGAGAGCGCCTGTTCGAGCGGCTCGGCACCACACTGATGGGCAATGCCGCGAAAACCTTCATCGTCGCCGGCGTCGTACTGGCATTGATCCACCTGCTGGTGATACGCCGCCTCGGTGCACTGAGCGCCTTTTGCAGATCCTGGCAGGTCGATGACGACAGCCGCACGCCCCTGCCCCTCGCGGCTCCGTCCCGGCCCGACGAGATCGACGACATGAACAGTGCCGTGCGCGAGATGCTCGAAGGCATCGAGCGCAGCTACTCGGAACTGCGCGCGAGCGAGCAACGCTATCGCCAGTTGATCGAGACGGCCGAGGAAGGTGTCTGGCTGCTCGATGAACACAACAACACCCGGATCGCGAACCCGAGGCTAGCGCGCATGCTGGGCCACACTCGGGCGGAGCTGGCCGGTCGCCCGTTTCTCGATTTTATCGATGCAGACCAGCACGAGACGGCACTGGCTTATCTCGAACGGACACGATCCGGGACGGTCGAACAACTGGAAATCGCCCTGCGCTGTGTCGGCGAGAGTCATCGCTGGGTATTGGTGGCTGCGTCGCCCATCGTCTCCGACGGGGGCGACCGCCTCGGCACCCTCGCGATGGTCACCGACATCGATCAGCGCAAACGCGCCGAGGCCCGCGCAAACGAACTGGCCTATTTTGACACCCTTACGCGACTGCCGAATCGGGCCTTTCTGCAGGACCGCCTCGACGAGGCGCTCGCACGCTCACGGCGCAGTGATCATTTCGGCGCACTCCTGTTCCTCGATCTCGACAATTTCAAGACCATCAACGACTCGAAGGGACACCGCACCGGCGACGCGGTCCTGACCACGGTTGCGGAGCGCCTGCACGAGACCGTCCGCGACTGCGATTTCGTCAGCCGCTTCGGCGGTGATGAGTTCGTTATCCTGCTCTCCGAACTGCACCCCGAACGTGATTCTGCAGCCGCGATCTGCTCGAGGGTCGGGCAGAAACTGATGGACGCCGTCGCCATCCCGGTGACCATAGAAGGGCATGATCTGCGCCTGAGCGCCAGTATCGGCGTCACCGTCTTCTACGGACGGGAGTCGGCCGAGGTGGTCCTGCAGAACGCCGACACCGCGCTCTACCGGACCAAGTCGGAGGGGCGTGGTGGACTGACGTTCTACCGCGAGGAGATGGGCGAGGCGGCGCTGCGCCGGCTGAGCCTTGAGAAGGGTCTGCGGGATGCCGCCGCGAATGATGCGATCGAACTGGTATACCAGCCGATCGTCGCTTCGGACGATGGCCGCGTCATCGGCGTCGAGGCGTTGGCGCGCTGGACGCACCCCGAATACGGTCCCATCCCGCCCGATGTGTTCATCCCGATCGCCGAGGACACCGGCATCATCCGTACCATCGGGCAGCAATGCCTTGCCCGCGCCTGTGCCGACCTCGCCCCACTCCTGAGCGACCCCGCCGCGGGGCTCGATCACGGGCTGTCTGTGAACCTGAGTCCGCCGGAACTCGTCGACCCGGAACTCCCGGAGCGCGTGCAGCGGATCATCGACGATTCGGGTATCCCCGCCGAACTTCTGCAGTTCGAGATCACCGAGGGCAGTATCATCCAAGAGACCGATGTCGCGATTGCCAACATGCACGCCGTGCGAGCGCTCGGTCCGAGTTTCGCCGTGGACGACTTCGGCACCGGTTACTCATCCCTGCGCTACCTCAAGTCCCTGCCCCTGAGTACGCTCAAGATCGATCGCTCCTTCGTGCAGGACCTCGGGGTGAACGCGGATGCCTCTGCCATCGTGGACACCATCCTCGCGGTGGCCGACCACTTCGGCCTGAAGGTCATCGCCGAAGGCATCGAAACCGAAGAGCACCTGGCGGCATTTCGTGCCCGCGGCACGGGTTCATGCCAGGGCTACTACTTCGCGCGCCCGATGCCGATCGCGGCCCTGCGTGACTTTCTGCGGCGGGATGCCGGACCCAATCACCATGCCTGACCACCACCGCCATTGCGCTTCAAACTTCCGAGCAGCGCTGCTGTTATTGCTCGGGCTGCTGCTGCCGGGGACGGCCATCGCGGAACCGGTTCGATTAACCAGCGATGAGTACGCACCGCTGGTGTCCCGGCATATCAAGGGACACGGCCTGCTCAGCGAAATCGTCACCCGGACACTGCGAGACATGGGGCTGGAGTCGGAACTCGCTTTCCAGCCGTGGAGACGCGGCCAGGCGGAGGTTCTCGCGGGGCGCGTATGGGCCACATTTCCGTATGTAAAAACCCCCGACCGCGAGCGCAGATACCAGTTCTCCCGCTACCCCCTGTTCGAGAACCGCATCGTGTTCTTCTACCGCGTCGACCGCTTCCCGGATGGGCTCGAGTGGCACCAACTCAGCGATCTGCGACCCCATACAATCGGTGGTATCCGCGGCTACTGGTATGAGCGCGACCTTGAGCGGGCGGGCCTGACGGTCGCATACGCGACCGACGTGGAAACGGCCCTCAGAATGCTGCGGCTCGGCAGAACGGATGTACTCCTTCTTTCCGAACTGGTCGGCTGGCACGCCATCCACAGCACTTTTCCCGAAGAACACCGGAATTTCGCCACCCTTGAACGCCCCTATGAGGTGGTGGCGTCGTGGCTGATGGTTTCCAATTCATACCCGAATTCCCGTCGGCTGCTGCAACGTTTCGACCATGCGTTCCGGAAACTCGCAGAGGCCGGGCGCTTCGATGCGCTGACCAGGCAGTACATCCCGCAACGATAAAAAGCCCGACTCGCGGCACCGCGAAGAAGGGATCATCCGGGTGTTCCATTGCGCGCCACCGCAGTCCGTCCCGGAATGGATCGGGAGGCGCGGCCGTTGCAGCGGCATGCCCACGGATATAGCCGCCAGGACAATATCGGGCGGATGGACCGGAAGCGCACCGGCGACGCAGCGCGATTGCAGCTAGTATGCTTGAGGCGATGACCAATCAAAGTCACGACGCCGCCGCTGGCAACAGTCCGTTGCCCCGTAACGCTACCGGCAGAGCGGCCGGATGGTCCCGGCGCCGGCGCCTGCGGGCCTGCCCCGATTGCGATCTCGTGGTCGCCCTGCCGCCCCTGCGACCACACGAGCGAGCGGACTGCCCGCGCTGCGGTCATGTCCTGGTACGTCGTCACAGACTGCCGGTCCAACGCGGGCTGGCCTATGCAGTGACTGCCCTCATCTTCCTGGCAATGGCGGTTTTGTTTCCGTTTATCGGCTTTGATGTACGGGGAATCGGCAATACGATCACTCTGACCGAGACCGGTTCGGCCCTGGCCCGCTACGGCGAGCCCCTGGTCGCGGCGGCGGTTCTGCTCGGTATCGTGATACTGCCACTCGCCTGGATTGCCGGGTTCATCATTCTCCATACGCGGATCCTGCGCGCCGCCGTCGGGCCCCCGGACGAGTTTCTTGCCCGCGCGCTCAGTCATATCGGTCCCTGGATCATGGCCGATGTCTTCCTGGTCGCGCTGCTTGTGAGCCTGACCAAGATCTCCGGTATGGCCACGCTGGATATCGGGCCGGCCTTCTGGGCCTACTGCGCGTTCGTGCTGGTCATGGTGAAGGCGCAGCTGGCCCTGGATACCGACTGGCTCTGGTTCCGCCTTGCCGGCGAACCGCCGGCACCACCGGGCATACGCCCCGGTACGAATGCCCGCGAGCAGGACATGACCGGCTGCCACGTGTGTGGCCTGATCAATCCTGTCGACGCTTCGGGACGGGGACATTGCGCCCGCTGTGGGGATCGCGTCCACACCCGTGCGCCCCGCAGTCTCCAGAACACGCTGGCGCTGCTCCTGCTGGCGATACTGCTCTACATCCCGGCGAACACCCTGCCCATCACGCACACCACGCGTTTCGGTGGCGAGCAGGGATCCACCATCATCGGCGGTGTCGTCGGCTTCGTTCAGGCGGGCGACATACCGATCGCGATCGTGATCTTCGCGGCCAGCGTTCTGGTACCGATCGGCAAGATGCTGGCGTTGGCATGGCTGTGCTTGTGGGCGCGGCGGCCGGATCTGCGCGATCCGCTGGCGGGCGCCCGCATGTATCGCCTCGTCGACTTCATCGGGCGCTGGTCCATGGTCGATGTCTTCGTGGTCGCCATCCTGGTGGCGCTGGTCCGCGCCGAGTCACTGATGTCGATCGTCCCGGGACCGGCGGCGCTGGCCTTCGCGGCAATGGTCATCACCAGTATGATCGCAGCCATGCGTTTCGATCCCAGGCTCCTGTGGGAGACGCCCTCCCCCGCCCAGCGGAGTGGTCATGACTGACACCGGGGAACGAGCAATCCGGCGCCGCCAGCTCCGCATCTCGCCGCTTTGGCTCCTGCCCCTGGTGGCTCTGGTGATCGGCGGCTGGATGGCCTACGAGCGGTTCGCGGCCCGCGGGCCGACAGTGACCCTCAGAATGCCCGACGCGGAGGGTATCGAGGCCGGGAAAACCCTGGTCAAGACGCGCAATGTCGAGGTCGGTCGGGTCCAGGATGTTCGGCTCTCCGAGGACCTCGGGCACACGGTGGTGGAAGCCCAACTGCGTGCGGACGCCGAGCGGATGCTCAACGAGAACACGCAGTTCTGGGTCGTCAAACCGCGTATCGGCAGCCAGGGTATCAGTGGTCTGGACACCGCCCTGTCCGGCGCCTACATCGCGCTGCAGCCGGGCGACGCGGGCGCGCCCAGGCGTCATTTCGAGGTCCTGGAGAACCCGCCCGTCACCGGACTCGGGGAAGGCGGTCTGCAGATCACGCTGCTGAGTGGGCCGGAAATGGGGCTCACGGAAGGCGCCCCCGTTACCTACCACGGCATGACGGTGGGCCGCGTGACCTCAGTACAGCTCGACGCAAGCACCCGGGAAATCGAGCACCAGGTCTTTATCGAGTCGCCGTACACGGAACTCGTCACGGCGCAGACCCGTTTCTGGAGCTCGGCGGGATTGAGCGTGAATTATTCGGCCGACGGTTTCAGCGTCGATGTCCAGTCGCTGGAGACGTTGCTCGGTGGTGGGATCAGTCTCGGCGTCCCCGACACCGGAGCGGGGGCGACCGTCAAGCCGGGTCACCGGTTCCGGGTATATCGCAACCAGGCGGCCGTGCGCGATGCGGCGATGGATCAGTACCTGGAATATGTGGTCCTGCTGGAGGACAGCGTCGAAGGGGTCAGCGAGGGTTCGGCTGTCCGGTATAGGGGTGTGCGCATCGGCACCGTGGACACCGTCGCCTGGCACTTCGACGGCCCCCGGCCCGGCGCCGATGACAGTCTCGCGGTGCCGGTGCTCGTGCGTCTCGAGCCCCAGCGATTGACGGGCCAGGAGCGAGAAACCGACCTCGAGGCATGGCGCAAGCGTATCAGCGACCTCATTGATGAGGGCCTCCGGGCGTCGGTGAAGAGCGAAAGCCTGATCACCGGCACCAGCTACGTTGCGCTCGATATGAGCGCGGACCCCGGTTCCGTCGCCCGCATGTCCTGGCGCGAGCACCCGGTGATCCCGGCGACCACCGGTGGAATGGGTCGACTCCAGGACCAGATGGGCCAGCTGCTCGAGAAACTCAACACGCTTGAAATTCAGTCGGTACTGACCCGCCTGGAGGGCACTGCCGAGAGTTCCCAGGCGACCTTCCGCAGTGTCCAGCGTACGGCGGCGTCCATACAGGCCCTGCTCGACGACTCGGCGACGCGCGAGCTGCCTCGCCAGATGGACGAGGTATTGGGCGAACTCCGCAGTACGCTCGAGGGCTTCGACCAGGATTCCGAGCTGTACCAGCAACTCAACGGCGTCCTCGGCCAGATGGAAGCGGTCATGCAGGATCTCCGGCCCCTGGTGCGCACCCTCCGCGAACAACCCAATGCGCTGATCTTCGACCGGGAGGAGGTCGACGATCCCGAGCCCAGGGCCCCGCCGCAATGAGGCGGCACGTTCCCGGGGTTCCGCTGCAGAGATGGCTACTGGTGAGCGCCCTGGTGTCAGCCGCATTGATCGCCGGGTGCAGCGCGCGGTCGTCGGCTGAAGGCGCAACGCATTATCTGCTGACCGACCAACCAACGGGATCAGAGGCCACGGCCACGGGCGGCGAGGGGTTATTGCGCGTGCAACGCATCGAGCTGGCGCGTTATCTGGATGTCGAGGGGATCGTGATGCAGACCAGCGACGTCGCGGTCCGCTCTGCCCGAAACCACCTCTGGGCGGAAGACCTCGCCGCCCAGCTCCACCGCGATCTGGCTCAGCGTCTGTCGAACCAGCTCGAAGGTGTCCGGGTACTGGATCCGGATCAGCAGCTGCGCGCCCCCGAACGGGAGATCATGCAACTGACCGTGACGGTCGACCGTTTCCAGGGTCGATTCGACGGCTACGCCGTTGTCGGCGGCAAATGGCGGCTTCTGGACAGCGAGGGCGAAATCCAGGCCGGCGAGCGTTTCCAGCGCGAGCAGGCGTTGACGCAGGATGGTTATCCCGCTCTGGTGGAAAGCCTGAAAGATGCGTGGACGAGCGTGGTCGCTGACATCGCCGACGGACTTGGCGGTGCGTGGGGTCGGTGACGGGCTTGCTGACTGATGCCCGCCGGTCACTTTTGCTGACCGATGTCCGCCGGTCGCGTTGGCTGAGCGATTTTTCCCTCACGACAAATCCGTATACTGCGCCCCCTGATAGATTCCGGCGCCCTGTCAGCGGCGCCATCATATTGGTTACGCAACCGGTGCAGATCGTATGACGCTCGAACGCATCCTCCCGCGCCTTGCCGATGAAATCGGCGCCCGGACCCGACAGATCGCCCCGGCGATTGAACTGCTGGACAGCGGCGCCACGGTCCCGTTCATCGCACGCTACCGCAAAGAGGCCACTGGCGGGCTGGACGACATGCAGCTGCGTCAGCTCGAGGAGCGTCTGCGCTATCACCGCGAACTGGAGAGCCGGCGCGCGACGGTCATCGCCGCCATCGAAGAACAGGGCAAGCTGACCGATGAGCTGCGCAAAAGCATCGAGGCCGCGGACACGAAAACGCGGCTGGAAGATCTGTATCGCCCGTACGTGAAGAAACGCCGCACCAAGGCACAGATCGCGCGCGAGGCCGGGCTCGAACCGCTGGCGCAATCGCTGTTCGCCGATCCGTCGCTGGACCCGCAGGCGGAGGCGACGCGATTCGTCGACGCAGACAACGACGTGGCCGACGCCGCAGCGGCACTCGATGGTGCGCGCCAGATCCTCATGGAGACATTCGCGGAGGAGCCGGAACTGAACGGGCGGCTGCGCGAGTACGCCTGGTCGCACGGCCGGCTGCAGTCGAAACTGCGCACCCGGCTGGACAAGGACAAGGAAGAGCTCGCCGAGAAATTCTCGGACTACCACGACGCCATCGAAGCCGTGCGCAAGATCCCCTCGCATCGTGCGCTGGCTATGTTCCGCGGACAGACCGAAGAAGTCCTGTCTCTCGGTCTCGTCATCGACGAACTCGACGAAAACGGCAACCTCAAGGCTGAGCGCTCCACCGGCGAAGTCATGACCGCCGAACAGTTCGGCATCACCGATCGCGGACGCGCTGGTGACCGCTGGCTGCTGGAAACGGTGCGTTGGGCCTGGCGTGTCAAGCTCCAGTGGCACATCGAGATGGAGATCAAGAAACAGCTGCGCGAGGGCGCCGAGCAGGAGGCCATCCAGGTCTTCGCGACCAATCTGAAGGACCTGGTGCTCGCCGCACCGGCCGGCCCACGCCCGACCATCGGTCTCGATCCGGGCATCCGCACCGGCGTGAAGGTCGCTGTTGTCGATGCCACCGGCAAACTGGTGGATACCGCCACCATCCACCCGCTGCAGCCGAAAAAGGACTGGGACGGCAGTATCGCGACGCTGGCGACCCTGTGTGAAAAGCACGGTGTGGAACTCATCGCGATCGGCAACGGCACCGGCTCGCGTGAGACCGACCAGCTCGCGGGCGACCTGCTCAAGCGCCACCCGGCGATCGGCGCACACAAAATCGTGATCTCCGAGGCGGGCGCGTCCGTCTATTCGGCTTCCGAGATCGCCTCGCGGGAATTCCCGGACGTGGACGTCTCTCTGCGTGGCGCCGTGTCCATCGCACGCCGCCTCCAGGATCCGTTGGCGGAACTGGTGAAGATCGAGCCGAAATCCATTGGCGTCGGCCAGTACCAGCACGACGTGTCGCAGGTAAAGCTCGCACGCATGCTCGACGCCGTGGTCGAAGACTGCGTGAATGGCGTGGGCGTCGACGTCAACACGGCCTCGGCCCCGTTGCTGTCACGCGTATCGGGCCTCGGTGCAGGGCTCGCGGACAACGTCGTACGCTACCGCGAGGAACACGGCGCGTTCAGAAACCGCCGCGACCTGCGCAAGGTGATGCGTCTGGGTGAAAAGGCCTTCGAGCAATGCGCCGGCTTCCTGCGGATCATGAACGGCGACAACCCGCTCGATTCATCGGCCGTGCACCCGGAAGCGTATCCCGTAGTCGAACGTATCCTCGAGTCCACCGAGCGGGACATCCGCCAGCTCGTCGGTGACGCGACGTTCCTGCGTGGGCTCGCCGCGAACGACTTCACCGATGAACGATTCGGCGAGCCGACCGTACGGGACATCCTCGCGGAACTCGAAAAACCCGGCCGCGACCCGCGCCCCGAATTCCGCACCGCCGAATTCCGGGCAGACGTCAACGAGATGAAAGATCTACGCGAAGGCATGCGCCTGCAGGGTGTGGTCACCAACGTCGCCAACTTCGGAGCGTTCGTCGATATCGGCGTCCACCAGGATGGTCTGGTCCATATCTCGCAGATCGCCGATCGTTTCGTAAAGGACCCGCACCACGAAGTGAAAACCGGGGATGTCGTCTCGGTCCGGGTGCTCGACATCGATCTCAAGCGCAAACGCATCGCCCTGACCATGCGCAGTGACGACACGGACGAGGCGAAGGAAGACGCCAGGGCCTCGAAAGGCACTGGCGACAAGCGCGGCTCGAAATCGCGCCAGCCTGAAGTGGCCAACAACCCATTCGCCGACGCACTGGCCGGAATGAAGAATAAAAAGCCTTAATACCGCGCGGCTTGAATGGAAGTCTGATCCGCGTTTTCGCGGTGTTGCTCGGCCAGCGTGCGTTTCAACGCGCCGAAACGCTTGCGGTACTGCGCGGGGGTCAGCCCCACTTTCCTGCGGAAGAGCCGGTTGAAAAAACTCACGTCTTCGTAACCGACAGCTGCGGCCACGTTCTCCACCGGCGCATCATCCATCTCCAGCCATTGCTTGGCCTCTTCCAGCCGCAGCGTCTGGACGTACTCGCTCGGATTGATACCCGTGGCGCGACGGAAACGGCGCTTGAATGAACGCTCTGGCAGTCCGCTCAGTCGGGTCATTGCCCGGACCGGGTGATGATGGTCGTAGTGTTCAGCCAGCCACTGCTGACAGCGCGCGATCACCGAGTCCTCGACCTGGGCATGGCAGGACAATACGGCATAGGGCTGCTGGCCGACGTGATGCCAGTCGATGAGATAGACCTTGGCGACCTCGAGGGCCCGTTCCAGCCCGACGATACGGGCGATCAGGAACAGCGCCAGATCCTGCCAGGACGAGCCGCCCCCGACCATAACGATGCGCTGGCCCTCGCCTGCCGTGACCAGTGCCCGCTGCGGCTCGACCCGAACGGCGGGGTAGCGGCGGGCCATCGCATCGCAATAGGCCCAGTGCGTCGTGGCCTCACATCCATCGAGCAGTCCGGCCTCGGCCAGCATCAGGGCGCCGGAACAGGCGGTTCCGAGGTAGCTGCCCCGCGCGTAACAGGCCTTGAGCCAGGCCACTTCCCGCGGGTAACGCCCGCTGATATCCGTGTCGGGTGGGACGAGGAGTTCAGGGACGCAGACGATATCCGGGACACCGATCCCAGAGAACGTCGTATCCGGCAGGACATGGACGCCGTTTGCCATCCGGAAGCTGCCGGGCTCGGCCGCGACGGTCACGGGCCGAAACGGCGACTCGAAGGTTTCCCCGCGGGTGACCAGCCCCCAGTCACGGTCCACTGAAGCGAACAGATCGTACATGCCGTACAGGGTCGACCCCGTGGACTCGGGCACCGTGAGAAAAGCCACCGTGCGCTTCGCGGTCTGTTGCCCCATGGCAGAAACGGCCATGCATTGACCGTTTTGACTTTAGCAGAGCCCCATAAGGTGGGCTAGCGTGAACGTGACGGGTAACACCGGACGGGGCGCACGACCGATCAGGCACCGCCATGCCCCCAACGTTCGGTGCCACCGGGCCCAGAAGCATCGCTATGCGACGAAACGGCGCGGGAGGTCATCATGTCATATGTCGACTGGCAGATTATCGTCAAAAGGCTCGTGAGCTGCAGCTGCGATTACGGCTGCCCGTGCGAGTTCAACGCTCGGCCGAGCCGTACGCCCTGCGAGGGTGTCGAGGGCTTCGAGATCGTGCAGGGCCACTTTGGCGAGACGCGTCTCGACGGTCTGCGCTTCGCGGGCATATTCCATTGGCCCGGCGCGGTGCACGAAGGCGACGGTTCCTACATCCCGATCGTGGATGAGCGGGCGAACGAGGCGCAGCGGGACGCGCTGCTGCAGATCCTATCCGGCGAGGAACAGGAGCCGACCACCCTGTTCAATATCTATGGGTCCACGCTCGAGCACGAGTACGATCCGATATTCGCCCGAATCGAATTCGACTCGGACCTCGGAGCGCGCACGGGCCGCCTGCGCGTGCCCGGCATACTGGAATCCCGCCTCGAACCGATCCGCGATCCGGTAACCGGGGCCGAGCACCACGCAACAATCAAACTGCCGCACGGCTTCGAGTTCCGCGAGGCGGAAATGGTCAGCAGCACCTTCCACAGCGAGAAGGAGATCGGCGGCCGGCACGCCCAGGTCTATGGTTTCCTGACCTGCGCCGGTTACGGGCCTTACGGCGTGATCGAGGAATATTGTTATCCCCGCTACGGAGCTGCGTCATGACGACCATGGCCGGACTCGAGGATATCCTCCGTCGTGACCGGCTATGGGTATTGGGCACCCTGGCCGCACTGACACTGGTGGCCTGGGCATATCTTGTGGCCTGGGCAGCCGGCATGGATGCCGGTGCGGCCATGGAAATGCGGCCGTGGACGCCCGGGTATGCCTTCATGATGTTCATCATGTGGGCCATCATGATGGTCGGCATGATGCTGCCCAGCGCGACGCCGGTGATGCTGCTTCATGCGCGGGTCTGCCGTCGGCGTCTTGGCCGCGTCGCTCACACCGGGGCCTTTCTGTGCGGCTACCTTGTGGTCTGGACGATCTTCAGCGCGGGTGCCACGGCGTTGCAGTGGGTTCTCGCTGAACTGGCACTGCTGTCACCCGCCATGACCGCCACCAGTCCCGCATTCGGGGCCACGGTGCTGGTCGCCGCCGGCCTGTACCAGTTCACGTCATGGAAGCATGCCTGTCTCGCGCACTGCCGCTCCCCCATCGACTTCCTTGCGCGGCGCTGGCGCCAGCGGACGACCGGCGCCATGAGCATGGGCATCGAGCACGGGGCTTACTGCGTCGGGTGCTGCTGGCTGTTGATGGCCATCCTGTTCGTCGCAGGCATCATGGATCTGCTGTGGATCGCGGCGATCACCGCGTTCGTACTCGTGGAGAAAGCGGCCCCCGCTGGCCGTCATCTGACCCGTTTCGGGGCGGTCGGTTTGATCCTCGCTGGCATCGCGATGGCAGTCACGGCCTGAGCCGCTCCGGTAACTTGCCCCGAAACATCGGACTGCGCTTCGCCGGATCCGGAAAAGGGTGCTCCGGAGTCTTCGACTCCGGCAGACCGTCCACGGGCATCGTCGCGACGACACACAAGCGCCGGCGGCCGGAGTGATCCTGATTCTGGACACGGTATTACTCCGGCGCTGACCCGCGGGCCGGACGCCGGCGATGCCCGCACCAGAACCGGCCGGTACCGGTGCCGCACGGGCACGTTTTCAGGCGGCCCCGCCCAGGCTGTGCTATATAACGCGCATACCAACAATTTGCCCTCCCACACTCATATCGTTCGTGACGGCGGTGACTGCGGCATCGCCAGGATCGGTCGCGACGGCGTGTGGTGGGGGCCAACCGGCACCGGGGGGAGCCGCCCATGGGAAACACAGGCACGGTATTGCTTGCCTTGCGGGGTGCGGGGCCGATCTCGGATCGCCCTGCTGCCAGGCTGATTGAACACCTGGGATATCACGTCATGACGGTACCGCAAGGCGTCGATCCGGTTCCGCGGATTCGTGCGTCCGACTGCTTCGTGGTCTGCTTCGATTACGACTACCCCGACCTGCCCGGTCTGGCGGACCTCCAGCGCACGCGGCGCGAATTGCCCTCGATGCCCATCCTGATGCTCACCTCCGGACATTCGGAGGCGATCGCGGTCTGGGCATTCCGCTCCCGCGTCTGGGATTACTTCGTCCACCCGATCGATCACGACCGTTTCCAGGCGGTGCTGCACGCACTCGCGGAGCTCATGTTGTCCAAGGCCGGCCATGACACCTCGCGCGGCCCGGAAAAGCGTCGGATCGTCGATGCGCCGCAGGGCTTTCCACGCGAAACGCGAATGCGGCCCCATGCCGGCGTTCCGGACCCCTTGCCCGCACTGGATGCCGTCCTCGCCCATATCGACCGTAACCTGCACAACAAAATCCTGCAGCGGGAAGTCGCCGCGATCAGCGGACTCAGTCCATTCCAGTTCAGCCGGTCGTTCAAGCGACACTTCGAGATGACATTTCAGGAGTACGTGCTGCGGCGCCGGATCAACGAGGCCATGCGTCTGCTCCACCATCCAGGCGTTTCCATCTCGGACGTGTGCTACAACGTCGGGTTCAGGGACCCGTCTTACTTCACGCGCACGTTCCATCGATACGTCGGCAGCACACCGTCCGCATACCGCCTCACGGCCCGGAAGGCGGCGCAGGAGGACAGGGAGGCCCTCGGCGACACACCGCCACCTCCCGAAAACCTGCTCACGGTGCCGGCGACGCAGACGCTGCGGCCGTTCCCGCCGTAGGCACACGTCCACGACAGACTCAGTCAACGAGGACGGGTATCCGTGCCAGTACACCGAAGTTCTCCCCCCCCGTAGACCCCGACGGTTGATGCGCGCTGCAGCTGGGCAGGAAGTAGATACTCATATTCCGCCAGTCCGCCGGCTGTCCCGCCGAATCCTGTAGCGCGAAATGATCCGTGAAACTGTCCCAGCGCTCGTTCCCGCTCGGACTGGCGTTCGCCCAGTCACCCGGCCATTCGGGATCCTCCAGATCCGCGCCACCGCCCATGACCTGCGGGGCATGCGTGTCGATCTGGCTCAGGTTCTGGTTATTATTGATTACCCACATGACGTTGACCGTGACCGCGCCCACCAGCGGATTATTCGGTGCGATACCGTCGTCGCAGTCGATGACCGGCAGCGTCATGTTCCAGGGCCGTTCGCGATCCGTCTCGTCCACCCAGCGGTCATAAAATGCCTTGAACGCCGACTGTACCTGGCCATTGTTGGTAGCGATGTTCTCACCGTAGTTCATCTCGTTCGGATTGCCATCACCCTCCACCAGGTCGCGCAGTTCATTGGCGTTGGTCGCACCGCTTTGGTCATGCTCGAAGTTGGTCCACCCACCGGTCTGATCGCCTTCCGGGATGAAACGCCCGAGGTTACACGAGTACTCCCCATCGGGATTGCGCAGCGCGCTCTCACAGAGCGCGATCGGTTGATCCACGTCCTCGGGACGGAGTTTCCCGGCGAAGCCGATGTAGCCAACGGCGCGGGCCTGGCTTGAATAGTCGGAAAATCCGAAAATAAAGCCGAAGAACGCCGCAATCGGCGTCGCCGCGCGTTCGGTGATCACCTCGACGGCATTGATGAAGTTGGGGTCCGCATCGAGTTCCGCCGTGCTTTTCCCGAAAAGATCCACCACATCGAGAGAAGGGTTGGGCGTGAATGTTCGCGTCGCGAAGCTCCAGTGTCCGCGACGCACGCTCGCAACCTCGACCGGCGTCCCCTGGCTGTCGTTTGATATCGCGGTATCGGATGCGACCTGATTGGCGCCAGGATTGACTGCCGACCCATCGTTGAGATACAGCACACGCGCACCGGCGAGAGCCCCCGCGTCCGCGCCGTTCTGTAACTCGTTCCGCGCCACGTACAGGTTGCTCGTGTCGATCGCGAGCGCCGAAAAGCCAATCAACGCCACGATGGAAACCGCGAGCAGCACAAGGGATACGCCTCGCTGTCGGCCCGGACCAATGCGGGACGGATCATGGGGTCGCATTGCGAAATCTCCTCTGGTTGAACAATGCACCATCTACTCCGCACGCATCACCGAAGTAGCGGCGATGTTCCGAACGCCGCCGATCATCGAATTCGCGAAGGCCGGCAGGAGCAGGAAATCGTACGGGTAAATTGCGCTCACCGTAAGTTCATCACCGGCGTTGAAGGCGCCATCTCCATTACGATCAGTACGCTGAATCTGTACGTCCAGCGTTGCCGGCCCCCCAAGGGATATAAGGTAAGCGTCCGCATAGTCCCGTACCGCCGCCTCGATGGCATCATCTTCACTCGTGAGGCCACCGATGGTCCGCGTCCCCTGGCGAAACAGGATGCCGGTCCGCGCCCCTTCGCGGCTGGCGTTGGTGATCGTCGCCTTGTCGTACAGCACGATGCTGAACTCGATAATTCCAAACAGGAGCATAAACAGGAATATCGAGGTGAACGCGAACTCGACAAGTTCCGTGCCCTTTTGCCAGCGCCTGCATTTCCTATTCATTTTCAGGACCCACCCCGATTTCGCCCGTACGTCCGGACCCGACGAGCATCACTGCCTTGCCAGATCACGCTCTCTGGTCATAAGCCGCTGCGCACGACGCTCATTTTCCACCGCCATCTCATAGTAGCGGGGCGATATATCCATGGCCTGGTGGAACAAACGCGTTGCTACCGGATAATTGCCATCCATCATCTCGACGTAGCCCAGGTCGTTGTAGGCAGCCTCGGTCGACGAGGTTCGCTGGAGCGCGGCGATGGCCTCCTGGTATTCCCCGCTGCGCGCCCACACCAATGCGAGGTTGCGCCAGGCCAGGTCGTAATTCTCTTCACGCTCCAGGGCCGCCCGTAACATCTTCTCGGCGCCAGCCCAGTCTCCCGCCATGTACAGCGAGTAGCCGAGATTGTTCATGACCAGCGCCGAGTCGGGATTGAACCGGAGGGCGTCGCGATAATGGTTCGCGGCCTGGTGGTGATCACCACGCAGATCACACAACACGCCCATGCCGTTGTGCGCGAGCCAGAACGGTGCCCCGGATTCCACGATGGGTCGCAGACGATGCTCGGCGGCCTCGTATTGGCGATGACGCAGCAGCATGAGACCCAGGCGGGTCGTCGAGGGCCTGTGTCCGGGATCCGCGCGAAGTGCCCAGCGATAGGCAATCGCGGCGAGCTCGGTGTTGCTCTGCCGCTCATGAATCATCCCGATCTTGTAGAGCATACCGGGCGATCCTTTCTCGGCGATGCGCAACCCGCGCACGTACTCGAAGATCGCCTCGTCCAGCTCGCCGTCGCGCGCGGCGGCATCGCCCCGTGCCTCGGCCTCCGCGGGCGATCCGACCGGTAACGACGTGGCGAACTGCGCGGTCGATTTCCCCTCGTACAGAATCGAGAAGACATCGTCACTGCGTTCGGACGGCGATCGCGTCGCGCAGCCGGCGAGCACAAGCGCAGCCGCGGCCATGGCCACGGTCCTGGTTGTTTTTGTTCTGCATGAAGCACTCACTGATCCCACCTCCCCCTTGCCGGGTCCATGTTCAGCCGGAACCACTCAACGCGCGAACCGCTCCAAGGATGGGCGGTCCCAGCGTCACCACGAAGAAACTCGGGAAAATGCACAGCACCAGCGGGAAAAGCATCTTGGTACCCACCTTGGCGGCATGCTCCTCGGCGCGCTGGATACGCTTGTCGCGAATTTCTTCGGAATAGATGCGCAGGGTCGAAGCGATACTCGTACCGAAGCGCATACTCTGCAGCAGCGTGGTTACAAGACCCCGCACGTCCTCCACGCCGGTGCGGTGTTCAAGATCGCGCAGCGCATCGCGGTTGCTCATGCCCGCACGGGTCTGCATCCCGAACAGGCGCAGTTCGGCGGCCAGTTCGGGGTGGCTGATCTCGAGGTCGGCCGCGACACGCTGGATGGCCGCGACGAGGCCGAGTCCGGCCTCGCTGCAGGCCACGAGCAGATCAAGGGCGTCGGGGAGGCCGTGGCGTATCCTGCGCGTGCGCTCGCGAACCGCGAATTCGAGCCAGACGTTGGGCGCCAGATAACCGGCAATCGCGGCCGCCACGCCGAACAGCAACACCGGTGCCCCCGGCATCCGCGTAAAACCAAGCAACAGCGTCACCGCGATCGCCGGCAGCAACACCGCGAGCAGGAACTTCACGCCGAAATAGGTGCTGAGCGCGCCGGAAGACAGAATCCCGGCGTGGCGCAGGCGCTGATTCGCCCGTATACGGCTCTCCTCCGCGCGTGGAAGCATCAGATTACCGATGGGTTCAACCAGCCGTTCGATCAATGGCGCATTCGCGGCAGCGGGCTCTTCATCCTCGGCATCCAGCCGACGCAGCCGGGACCGGATCGGCTGGAGGATGCTGGTCGCCAGCAGCAGTACGGCGACCATAAGTACAAAGACCGCGACCCCGAGCATGGCGGCGAAACCGAGCTGGGCCATCTCGGGCTGCGTGGTCAAGCCGTGGAGGAGACCGAAGAATGCGCTCAGCAATTGATCCATTGTTATTCTCCTCTACACATCGATCCGGATGATGCGCCGGAGCCACAGAATCCCGACGATCATCAGGGCGAACGCCACCATAACGAGCTGGCGCCCGGTCGAATCGGTCGTCAGCATCGGCAGGAACTCGGGATTCGCCCAGGACAGGACACCGGCCAGCGCGAACGGCATCAGGACCAGTATCCAAGCCGCCATGCGGCCTTCCGCCGAGAGCGTACGAAGCTTGCGGTGGAACCGGAACCGCCCCCGGACGACGGCCGCGAGCTGCTCCAGGAGTTCCGCGAGATTTCCCCCCGTGTCGCGCTGTACCAGCACGGAACTCACGAACGCCATGACCGTGACGCTCGGCACGCGGTCGAGCATTCCCACCAGCGCCACGCGCACCTCGCCCCCGTAGTTGATCTCGGTGAAGGTGTTCGCGAATTCGGTCCCGACCGGGGCCTGCAACTCTTCGCCGACGAGCTGCAGCGCCCCCGTGAACGGGTGCCCGGCCCTGAGCGCACGTGCCATGACGGTCAGCGCGTCGGGGAACTGTTCCTCGAACCGGGCCAGCCGCCGGGCCTTTTCGATCTTCAACCGGAAGACCGGCCATGATGCCGCGGCAATACCGGCCGCGATCCCGATCAACGCACTGCCGATCAGCTGCACCACAAGCAGCGTGACACCACTCCCCAGAAGCAGCGACAGCAGGACCACCCGGTAGGCCGGCGTTCGCCGCCCTGCCTGCTCGAGCATGCGATCGAGCCGCCGCATCCCGGGGAGACGCTGGAGCGTCTGTTCAAATGGCGACAGCTTGCCCAGATACTCGCTGCGGACCAGTGAAATGGACGCACCCGCCCTGTCGTCATCGGCCATGCTGCGCAGACGCTGGCGGAGGCGATTCCGCGCCTGGCGGTTTTCTCCGAACGCGGGGACCATGAACGACTGCACGAGCAGAAACACGGCAACGAAGATCATGCTGATGACGATCAGCTGGTCCGAGATTCCCCATTCCATCTCTCAGGTCTCCTCGCCGGGGCGGTAGATTTCGAGGCCCGGATCGACGCCGTGGCTGCGCAGGTGCTCCTGGAAGCGGGGGACGATGCCGGTCGCGGTGAACCGACCCTGTACCCGTCCATCGTCGCCGATGCCCCGTCGCTCGAAGCGGAAGATCTCGGACATGGTGATGACTTCGCCTTCCAGTCCCTGGATTTCCTGGACGCTGTGCAGGCGTCGCGTCCCATCCTCATTGCGCTCGATCTGCAGAACCACGTCCAGCGCCGAGGCGATCTGCGAGCGCAGGGGGCCCTGGGGCAATTCCACCCCGCTCATGGCCACCATGCTCTCGATACGCGTCAACGCGTCGCGTGGCGTGTTGGCATGGACCGTCGTCAATGAACCGTCGTGACCCGTATTCATGGCCTGGAGCATGTCCAGCGCTTCAGCACCACGCACCTCACCGACAATGATCCGATCGGGGCGCATGCGAAGACTGTTGCGCAGGAGGTCGCGCTGGGTCACCGCGCCCTTGCCCTCGACGTTCTCCGGCCGCGTTTCAAGGCGGACGACGTGCGGCTGCTGTAGCTGCAGTTCGGCCGAATCCTCGATCGTCACGATGCGTTCGCTGGCCGGTATGAATCCCGACAGCACATTGAGGAGGGTCGTCTTCCCGGCGCCCGTGCCACCGGAGACAAGCACGTTCAGGCGCGCCTTGACGATCGACTCGAGCAGCCGCGCGACCGGCCCCGTGAGTGAACCGAGTGCGATCAGGCTCTCCATGGTCAACTGCTCGACCGAAAACCGCCGGATCGACAGCAGCGGCCCATCGATCGCCAATGGCGGTATGATCGCGTTCACGCGCGAGCCATCCTTGAGGCGGGCGTCCACCATGGGCGAAGACTCGTCGATGCGGCGGCCGACGCTCGATACGATCCGGTCGATGATCGTGCGCAGATGCTGTTCGCTGTCGAACCGTACCGCAGTGCGCTCAAGCCGGCCGTTGCGCTCGACGTAGACCGTCTTGTCACCGTTGACCAGGATATCGGAAACGGAGCGGTCTGCGAGCAGCGGCTCGAGCGGGCCGAGGCCCAGTATCTCGTCCTGCAGCTCGTTGATGATCCGCCGCCTGAGTTCGGCGTTGAACGGCAACGCCTCGTCGCCCATGATCGTTTCGGCGTTCTGCTGGATCTGTGAGCGGGCCTCTTCGTCGGACAGACTCGCGATCAGGGAGAGGTCCAACACCTTCACCAGGCGCTGAAAGATCCGCCGCTTGGCTTCGTATTCCTCGCCGGACAGGCGAAGCGCACCGGTACGCTCGAAGCGGCGTTGCCATGAGGTCCGATTCGAAGTCCGATCGGCGTTTTCGTTCCGGTTCATCCCGAAATCGGTTTCCATCACGTCAGGCCCTCAGCCATGAAAAAAGCGATCGCCGGGTATGAGCCGTCGGGCTTATCCCCTCGCTGCGACCGATGCTCGCCGTGAGCGTTTCGAGGTCTCGGGTCACGGCCGCCCGTCTTGAAAGATCACGGAGCGGGCTGCCCATATTGATACTCTCCGTCACCAGCCGGTAGTCATTCGGCAACGTGAAGAGCTCAAGCGCCGGCAACGCTTCCCGGATATCGCGTTCCGTCACCGCGTTGCGCTTGTCGAAGCGGTTCACCACCAGCGCCAGGCGCGAAGCGGCAACCCCCATGTCGTGTTGCAGAATCCGCGTCATCCGCTTGGTATCGCGCAGGTGGGCGACACTCTGCTGGAGCACGATCAGTATCCGGTCCGCACGGTCGAGTACCACCGCCGTGGATCCCGCGATCCAGCGCGGCAGATCCACGAAGATATCGTCGTAGGCGGAGCCGACCACGTCGAGCAACTGATCGATACGTTCCTCGGGAATTTCAGCGGGAAGCACGAGGTCATCCGGCGCCGAAGCGATCAGGTCAAGGCCACTTTCGTGGCACATCACGTACCCTTCGAGCGCGACGGCATCGATACTCTCGACCAGTTCCAATGCCCGAACCAGGCCGTTGCGCGGCACCAGGTTGAAGTAGAGCGGCAGCGTCCCGAACTGCACATCCAGGTCCATGAGCAGCGTACGTCCGTGCGGCCGCGCGGCTGAATTGCGGGCGAGATTGGCCGCCACCATGCTGCCACCCGCCCCGCCCTTGGCATTGATCACCGCGGTCAACCGCGCGCGGCGTTTCGCCCGTTCCGCACGACGATCATTCACCACCTGATCGATAAACCGATCCAGATCGGTTGCGGACACAGGCGCCTCGAGGAAGTCACGCGCCCCGGCACGCATGGATGTCCGGATGAGGTCGACGTTGCCAGGCGGCCCGACCACCAGCAGCGGCGGGCGCTGGGCGGCGCCACGCTCGGTCAACGCCGCCAGTTGCGCATGCCCCCCGCCGGACACCGAAAGCACCAGTGCGTCCGGTAGTTCGTCACAGTCATGCAATGGATCGGCATGGCCATTGACGATGTGCTTGCGCCGGACGGCCACGTTGTCGTTGTGCCGAAGTTTCTGCTCAAGCTGCTCGATATCGCTTGCGGAGCTGCCCGCGACGAGCACGTTCAATCGGTAGTGCATGTCTGACAATCCTCCGCAGAGCGGTTGCCGCCTGCCTGTTCATTCACCATGACTCAGTCCCATCGTCGCGCCATCCGTCTGCCCGGATTCGTCACCGACGTGGTACCGATAAATCGCCTCTTCCGCCTTGGTGCCGCGCAGCGGTGGCGCGTCCTCGCCCTCGCTCCAGGTCTGCTCGTTCATCGCCGCGCGGACGGAATCACCGAAACCATCCTCGAAGCTGGACGAGGATGTCGCGCATCCGCCGAGCAACCCGCCAAGGACAAGCGGCAACCACCAGTAGGTCCGTTTCATCAGTTTCTCCCCTTGTTCTCAACGCCCGAGATCGTGGCCGAACCGGCCTTCGGATCCGCCGCCCATCGCCGTCAGGCGCGACTCGAGGCTGGCGGGACGGTCGGCATCGCGTTCCTCACCCGAGTCCTGCCGCCGCATCGAGTGCCGTCCCAGCAGGTAGTACTCGAGGCCCGTCGGTTCGACGAAGTCATCGGTCGGCAACCGCATACGTTCCACCGCGATCGGTTTCGCGAGCCGCGGAGTCACGAATATGACGAGTTCGGTCTGATCCTTGATGTATTCCTGGCTGCGGAACAGCATCCCGATGATCGGCAACTCGCCCAGCCCCGGGAATTTGTTCACGTTCTCGCGCAGGCTCTCGTCGATCATTCCCGCGATCGCGATGGTCTTGCCGCTTTCGAGTTCGACTGTCGAACTCGCGCTGCGCTTGACCAGCGACGGGATAAAGAACTGTTGCGATACATCGGTCTGGAAGCCCACGGCGATGGCATTGCTCGTGACCAGATCGGACACCGAGACATCGACGTCGAGATTGATAACGCCGGAGTCGAGCACCACCGGCCGGAAATCGAGTTCGACACCGAACTCCTTGAATTCGATCCCCACATCGCCGTCGCCGCTCGGTACCGGAATCGGAAATTCGCCGCCTGCGAGGAACTCGGCGTTCTGCCCCGTCAACGTCGTCAGGTTGGGTTCGGCCAGAATGCGGGCAAGCCCCTCATTCTTGGCCGCATCGATGACCATGTTGAACACGGAGTTGCCGGTCAGGCGGCTGGCAAAGATCCCCGCGTTTTCGATGGAGGGCGTGTTCGGGGCAAACTCCTCGACGGCCGGTCCGATCGGAGTGGGATCCGTGAAAATCGGAATGCGCGCGTCCCCGCTCAGACTGTCGAAGACCGCGTCCGGGAAAGCGGCGCCACCGTTGACCGCGCCGAGCTTCCAGGAGCCGTCCGCACCGAAGGCGCTGAACTGGATGTTCAAGCGCTTGATCAGGGTTCTGGAGACCTCGGCGACCTTGACGTCCAGCATCACCTGCTGGGCTCCGCCGACCTGCATCATGTTGAGTACTTCGGGCGCTTTCTCACTTCGCTGCGCGCTCTGGAAACTGTTCGCGAGACGCAACGCCGCCTCCATGCGCGGCGCGCTCGAAACCTGTCCACTGAGCACGATCGTGCCGTAAGACGACCTCACCTCCACGGGCTCACCCGGCAACAACTGATGGAGATTCGCCTTGAGCACGGCGAGGTCCTGCGTGACCTCGACATTCAGTACCCCCTGCACGCGGTCATTGGCGTCCCAGACCACGACATTCGTGCTCCCGATCGATTTGCCGACCACGTACAGCTGGCGTGAGCGGACAACAAGGATATCCGCGATGTCGGAGTTGCCGATCGATACACGCTGAACTCCTTCCGGGAACTCGAGCACGTGCGACTTGTTGATCGCCACCTTGACCGGCACCGTCGCACCCTCGTAGGGCATGACCGTCATCGGTGTAGTCGCCTGCATCCGTCGTCGGATGCGCTCCTCCATCGAGTTGCCCTGATCGTTCTGCGCCAGCGTCCGCCACGACCGCTCGTCACGGTCAAGCGGCGCAGTTACGACCGACGATTGCGCATAAAGGTCGCCTGTCGCCACACTGCCCAATACGGCGGCGGCGATCGCGGCGCTCAACCCGTTCAGTTTGCCCCTCATCCTCATTGTTTCTCTCCCCACACTCCATTGTTTTGCCGGCCGGTTTGGCGGCGCCGTCAAGAATGACCTGTTCATTCCTTGACCCGTTCTGAACTTACGTCCGTGCCACGGATCACCTGCACATGCACATGTTTCGGTCCTCTGTACACCGTCCGCTTGACGACCTTTTGCGGCTCGGGTTCCGGTTTTACATCCGGTTCCTGATCGAGCGGATTGCGCAGCGTGAGCTGCACTTCGCCCTCGCGGGTCGCCTTGACGATCTTTTCCGCCTGTGTCGGTGTCACCTCCAGCGTCACGGCGCGGACGATCACCGGTTCGTCCTTCTCCGGCGAAACGATCTGGTCGACGGCGAGGACCTTGATATCGGTGAGGATGGTCTCGGAGCTGACGTCACGTCGTGCCGCGCCCTTCGATGCCAGCACGTCCACGCGATTGCCCGGCAGCAGGAAACCCGCCACCCCCACGACATCGTTCACGCGCACGCTGATCGCCCGCTTGCCCTTGTCGACGACCACCGCGAGCGCACTGCCACCGAGGTTCTTGCCGATCCGTTTTCCGACCACGACCTCACCGCCGTAGATCGTCTGGGTAGCAACCGCGCCGGCCACATCATCGATCGATACGAAGCTGCCTTTCGGTATCGCGTGGTGCGGCAGTTCGATCACCTGCAGATCCGTCGACTCGATCGTCTGGGCGAAGGGGATGTCCCGCGTCGCGGCCACGACCGATCGGGTATCCGCCGCCGGGGCGGCCTGTACGTTGAGCCTGTCCTGCAGCCAGTGCTTGGCGAGCAGCGCGGCCCCCAGGGCCATGACCAGCGAAACCCCCAGCATCGAAACCAACCGCGTGCTCTTTTTCATGACATGCATCCCCAATCAATCCAGTCGTACAAAATAGGTGCCCCAGGCCCAGTCCATGGCCTCGGGAGTCAGCGTTTCTTCGCCGGTGTAACGGCTTCGGTTCACGGCCAAGTCGATCAGGTCGCGCGGATGGCACGGCAGGAGTGGGACCTGGTCGTGTCCATGCAGATCCGCGATGACGTACTCCACGATCGCCGGATCGAATTCGAGTCCACGGCGTTCGCATTCCTGCCGCCATATCGCGGTATATGCATCCGCCGTCATCGCATCAAAGCGGATCTTGTAGCCGATCCGTCGCAGGAACGCCTCATCGGCCAGTTCCAGCGGATCCCTGTTGGTGGAGAACACGAGCGTCAGATCGAACGGCACCTCGAAGTGCTGACCGTTGCGCAACGCAAGGAAGTCGCGGCCTTCCTCAAGCGGTACGATCCAGCGGTTGAACAGATCGATCGGATCGACGCGCTGGCGGCCGAGGTCATCGATCACCAGCAGCCCGCCGTTGGCCTTGAGCTGCGGCGGTGCGTGATGAACCCGTGTCGCCTCGTCGTATTGCAGGTCGAGCATGTCGAGCGTCAGTTCGCCGCCAGTGGTCACGATCGGACGCTGACAGCGGACGTAACGCCGATCGAAACCCTCTTTCAGCGCCACCGGGGATCCGGATGCCTCGTCCGGCGCGACACGGTGCAGCCCGGGATCGAAACAACGTACGGCCTTGTCCGCGACCATCACGGCATGCGGGACGAAAATCGATCCGGACAACAGACGCGACAGTCGACGGGCGATGAAGCTCTTGCCGGTACCGGGTGCGCCGTAAAGGAACATCGCCCGTTCGGAATGAAGCGCCGGTCCAAGCCGGTCCAGCAGTTCAGGCCGTATGACCGTATCGGCGAACACCCGGTGGACCGCGGCGCGCGTCACGCTGTCCGCCTTTGCGCTCTGGCGCTTCACCATGAGCTGGTAGTCGGCGAGTGTTATCGGGGCCGGGCCCACGTAGCCATCGCGTGCGAGCGCTTCAAGCGCGGACGCACGGCCGCGGTCGGTCACGCAGTAACGGAGCAGGCCGCTGTGATTGACGGCACCGCGCACCTCGACCTGCCCCTCCGTGCGCAGGAATCCCAGCACCTCCTCGAGCAGTGCGCCCGAGAGCGCCATCCGCGCGGCGAGTTCGCCAAGGTCGAGGACGCCGGCGCCATAGAGGTGTTTGACCACCAGGTCGGCGAGATAGCCTTCTCCCAGACCGGTGTCATCGGTCGTGAGCGGACGCGCCATAAAGTCGCGATCGTCCTCGAACCCGTCATAGGCGCCAGTGGCGCGTTCGACAGCGGGCACGGAGTGGCCGGTGCTCATGGCTGGACTCCAATGCCGCCGAGCAGACCCGCCCAGGCCGCCGTCAGTGTTGCACCCAGGGCGATCGCGACCGCGAAGGGGAAGCGCGTCGCCATGACTTCATCGGCCGCCGGCGGGATATAGACCGGGCGTCCGGTTACGGAAAGCGTGCGGAGCATGACCGCATATCGATGCCAAGGAGACCGGGCAGCGCGCATGGCCAGCGTGGCGGTCGCGATGCCGATGGCGATTACCGCGCCGACAAGAATGCTTGAGAATCCCGCAATGAGGACGTGGTACGGCCCCAGTACGGTACCCGCGGCCGCCAGCAGTTTGACATCGGCGGGCCCGGTCGCCCGGAGCAGGAACCCCGGCATCAGAATCAACGCGCCGACCAGGAATCCGGCCGCCGCAGTGGTGAGCCCACCGATCCCCGCGTATGCCATCTGCAGTATCACGCCGACGACGGCACCGCCCAGCGTCAGCCAGTTCGGTACACGGCGCCCGCGGACGTCGGCCGCCGCCGCGATCCAAAGCAACATCAGAAGATACGCGGGCATCGTAGCAATCATGATTGTCATCTCATGGTTTTCTCAGAACCGGGACACCGGCACATTCGCCGGTGTCCCGCCTTTCCCATCGGTTACTGGACGTTGTCCGCCGCTTGCTGCGTGTTCGCTTCGATCGCCGTGAAAACGGCATCGACGTCCTGACCGATGGCAAGGAACGTCGCCGCGGCGATCGCCACGATCAGGCCGGCGACCAGCGTCCATTCGACGACCTCCGTACCCTCTTCGCCACGGAACAGGCGAATCATTTCAACCCGAATCCATTTGCTCATCAGATCTTTCTCCTCGCGCATCATCATCATCATCCCGGCCAATGCCGGCTTTCGTGAAGGACAACCCTTCAGGGAATGAATTAGCAACACGCGTCATTGCGTGCATGGATTCATTTGCATCGAACCAGGACGATTTTGTGAGCGGGATCGAACAAGCCGGCAGGTGGGTAATGGAAACGAGGCCGCTATGAGATAGACCAGGGACGGAGAGCGCGACCAGTAACCAGTAATAATGCATGTGTTGGGAGATGGATTCCGACGAACCGATCCTGCTTACGAGCGTTCGGTGGCGTTTCGTTCGGACACCGCGGATCATCCACCGTCCGCAAAATTCTCCTGGGCCGGTGCAAAAGATTCACGAAAGGCGGGATCGACGAAGCGGACCAGAACACTAGGAGGCTGTACGGGACACCTGAACCGTAGCGAGCGTGTGGTGCAGCGAGCAGATTTTTCCGATCGTGATAGGAGCATGGTCGTTGTCATGTGAGTCGAGCGATCGGAGAAAGATTGAGCCGTGGCACATGCGCGGTAGGTTTCGGGGTTCTCGGACAGGCTCCTGGAGCGCCTGATCGAACCCGAACGTCGCGCGAAACCATGTCCCGGATCGTCTGGAACGGAGACGCTGCAGAGGCGTTCCGGGAACGCACGGTTCAGGAATTCGTTACGAGGTCATCGAGGAGAATCCAGGCGCACGAGAAAAACGCTGGCGAGCGGTACTGGACGACCGGCGCCCTGAGAATGGGCATCGGGGACGGGCGATCTCGATTCCGGCCGCGATCCTACTCCGGCGGCACCGACCCACGGAGCTCCCCGACGAGCGTCTTCTGCGCGTCCGTCAGGGGCCCTTCCGCGGCGCGCAGGACGTAGTTGATATCCGGCGGTGTGGCGATCGCCGTCGCCCCCGGCCATGTGCACTGGTCCTCGGTCATGAAGCCGCGGTTCATGAGCGCGACCCCGAAGCCGGCGCTGACCGCCGCCCGGACGCCGGCGATGCTCGCGCTCTGCAGCACTTCCTCCCAGGCCACCCCGGCCGCATCGAGAAGCCCGCCCGCGACGCGCCCGTAAAAGCATTGCGAACCGAAGGTCACGAGCGGCAGGGGGTCATCGGCGGAGAACTCGGCATCCGTGGCCTGGACGAATCGCAGTTCGTCCTGCCACAGCACGAAATCGCCAACACGCACTTCGTGGTGCTCGACCGGCATCACCGCGAGGTCAACTTCACTGGCATCGACCCACTCGGCGACCTTGAGCGACGACTCCACCCGGATCTGCAGGCGGATGGCCGGGTGCGCCCAGCGGAACCGGCCCGCGATGCCCGCGACCCGATTCACGGCGACGTCGTCCGTTGCCCCGAGGCGGATGGAGCCGCTGAGCGCCGAACCCCGGAAGCGCTGCACCGCGGCGTCATGCGCGGACAGGATGCGGTCCGCGAATTCGATCAATTCCTGGCCTTGCCGGGTCGGTTTCAGCAGGCGCCCGTCGCGGCGCAACAGAGTCCGTCCGACACGCTCCTCCAGACGGCGCAGTTTCCAGCTGACCGCCGACTGTGTCAGGGACAGGCGCGCAGCCGCTTCGGTGACACCGCCGACCTCGGCCACCAGCTTGAGCGCACGCAACGATTCCGTATCCAGTCTCATGCGCGCGATCATGACAGAATTCTCTACGCTGGAGAATATTTGTCATTGGTGTCATACCCGGAACCGAGCTATTCTCCCAATTCCATTATTGGCCCTTCAGATTCCGGGTGGAGAAGACGTGTCCGAGGCAACGACCGGCATTGAGTTCGTGGTGAAGGCGGTACCGTTCGGCGGCGGTGCGACCGAGTTCCAGCAGAGCATGGCGCCGCATCCGCTGATCTACCAGGAGTTGCCCTACGATCCGAAGTTCGGTGTCTACAACCGGCGCCTGCGCTCGCTCGCCTACGCCAATACCGACACGCGCGATCTGTACTGGCGCCTGCGCCGTCAGGTGATGGTTTCGCACACCGGCGAGTTGCCGATCGAGATTCGCGGGGCCGACGCGGAAGCGCTGCTGGAGCGCGTGTTCACGCGGAGCGTCGCCAAGGTGCGCGTCGGGCGCTGCAGTTACCAGATCGCCTGCTACCCGGATGGGGGCACGGTCATGGATGGCGTGCTCATGCGGCTCGACACCAACCGCTTCTGGTACGTGCAGGGCGACGGTGAGTTCTACAGCTGGCTGCGCGCGCAGGCGGTCGGACTCGACGTCGAGATCTTCAACCCGCACGTTTGGGTCAGCCAGGTCCAGGGGCCACGCTCGATGGACGTGCTTGAAGAGGTCGCCGACGACGGGCTGCCGGAGCGGTTCCGCTACTTCGATATGGCGGAGATCCGCATCGACGGCCAACCCCTGATCATCACCCGGACCGGCTTCACCAGCGAACTCGGCTGGGAGTTCTACCTGGAGCCCGATGCCGACGCCACCGCGATCGGCGACCGCATCATGTTCGCCGGCGAAGAGTGGGGCATCCACACCACGCCCGCCGAGGTCACCAACGCACGCCGCATCGAGGGCGGGCTGCTGTTCGCGGGTACGGATTTTGACGAGAACACTACGCCATTCGACGCCGGCTTCGGGTCACTGGTCGACTTCAACAAGGGCGACTTCGTGGGCCGTTCGGCACTGGAGGCCGCGGACCGGCGCAACCGGACCTGGGGCCTGAAGGTCGACGGCGGCACCGCGTGCCACGGCAACGCCGTGTATATCGACGGCAACAACGTCGGGCGCGTCACCAGCAGTGCGTGGTCCCCGACCCTGCAGTGCGGTGTGGCCTTCGTGCGCGTGGACGATCCCGATCATGGTCCAGGCACCGAGCTGAATGTCGCCTGCATGGACGGCCAGACGCACATCGGCGAACTGTGCAGCCTGCCGTTCTACGATCAGGGTGGCGACATACCGCGCGGGCGCACCACGGAGCTGCCCGAGATACCGACCGAAGCCTGAATACACGCTGCGGGACGTCTGATTCTCGGGCGTCCCGCAGGTCGGATTTCCAGCCCGTGCAGACCGGGCTTCCAGCCCGACAGATCAGGGGCTTACGAGTGTCGGGCTGTAAGCCCGACCTACACCGTTACCCAACGCAGTGCCTGATTGTAATCAGGGTTTCCGTACACGCGGTATCCGCAGTAAACGTAATCGAAGGCCGTAGTGCGAGCAGTACCCGCAATCGAACGCTGTTCTGAGTCCACCCGCCCCGACGCTCAGGCCGTCGCAAGCGGGCGCGCCGGACACACCATCCGCACCGCGGGGGACGTCGGCGCATCGGCCCCGGCACTCGCCCGGCTGGCCGTTACACCCGACCTCCGCGCAGTAACCATCCCGGTACGCGCCGCTCCGCCAGGGGTGATGTCGTGAGAACGATTGGTGCGACCGGTTACGCCGTGCTCGGCGCCGGGTTAACGGCCGTAGCCTTCGGCCTGGCCCGGTACGCGTTCGGCCTGTTCGTGCCATCCATCCGGACCGAACTCGGCCTCGGCTCGGATGTGATCGGCGTTGTCAGTTCACTCGCTTTCGTCAGCTTCGTATGCACCAGTGCGATCGCACCCGCGGTGGCGGCTCGCCTCGGCGCACGCAGGGCCGCCATGGTCGCGAGCGGCATCGGCTTTGGTGGCCTCGCGCTGATCAGCCAGGCGAGCGGCGCGATCACCCTCGGCGCGGGCGTGTTCGCCTGCGGCGTCTCGACCGGGCTGATGATGCCCGCACTCGCCGCCGGCGTGCAGGCAACGGTGCGGCCGGCGCTGCAGGGCCGGGTCAACGCGGTCATGAACGCCGGCACCAGTATCGGACTCGTATTCTGCGTACCCACGGTGCTGTTTCTCGCCGGCGCATGGCGCCTGGCCTATGGCGGCTTCGCCGCGCTGGCGGGCATCGGACTGGTCGCGGCATGGTGGCTGCTGCCCGCGGCTTCACGCGCGCCGCGGGCCACCGACGGCCTGCCGCCGCTCTCGCGCGCGCAGCTGGGTGCCCTCGTGCGGCTGACGCTGTTCGGCTTCGCCGTCGGCTTTGTCGGGGCGGTATTCTGGATCTTCGCGCCCGATCTGGTCGTACAGGTCGGCGGTCTGGCCCCGGGCACAACCGGCCTCCTCTGGCTGGGCCTTGGCCTTGCGGGGCTGCTGGGGGCCGGCGCAACCGACCTGCGCGACCGCTTCGGCGCCCCGAAGACGCTCGCCACCGCCCTGCTCGCGACCGCCGCTTCGGTCGGGGGGATCGCCGCCGCACCCGGGCTACTGCCGGTATCGCTCGCGGCCGCGGCGGTGTTCGGCTGGGCGGCGATGCACCTCAGCGGCCAACTGCTCGTGACCGGTGTACGCCTGCTGCCCAGACGACCGGCGCTCGGTCCCGTCCTGCCCTTCGTGTCGATCACCATCGGTCAGGCCGTGGGCTCGCCCGTGGCCGGCTGGGCGATCGAGGGGTACGGCTACGCCGAGGCGTTCTTCGCGTTCGCGGTGCTGGCCGTGCTCGCGGCCGGCTGCTCGCAGCTCTACCCGCTCCCCGCACGCGTGATCATGGGGCCTCGGGAAGCGGATTCGCCCGCGAGCGCCTGAGTAACCCCGATCCTGCTGACCGACGTCGTGTTCGCACGTATCGCCATCGGCCTGGTCCAACTGATCAAACGACTGGCGTGGTTGATCGATCGCCTGATACGGCGCGTCTCGGGTCGAACGCCATCGCGGGTCGGGTGACGCCGATGACACTCGCATTCACGCCGTGCCCCGGGAGGCACTCCGACGTAATATGCCGGTTAGCCCGAGCGTGCGGCTCCCCGGCGATTCCAGCGTTATCAGTGCGTCTCCGGGTGCCCCATCAGCGCGCGTACATGCGCAACCGCACTGCGGCCCAGGGCGTCGAGGTCATAGCCGCCCTCCAGGATGGATACGATGCGGCCGCTGGCGTAGCGGTTGGCGACATCGACCAGGCGCTCAGTAACCCAGTGGAAGTCGCTGTCGACCAGCTTAAGCCCGCCGATAGGGTCTTGCAGATGGGCGTCAAAGCCCGCGGAAACGAGTACCAGTTCGGGCGCGAATGCCTCGAGTTCCGGCAGCCAATACTCGCTTACCGTCCGCCGGAAGACGTCGCCGGCCGTGCCCGCTTCGAGCGGGCAATTGACGCGCTGCCCCGGAACGTTTTCGCGGAACGCACCCGGGAACAGCGGATGCTGGAAGGTCGAGCAGAAGAGCACGCGCGGATCCCCGTCGAAGATGTCCTCGGTGCCGTTGCCCTGGTGGACGTCGAAATCACAGATGGCGACGCGGTCGAGATTGTTCGCTTCCAGCGCCTGCAATGCGGCGACGGCGACGTTGTCGAAGAAGCAGAACCCCATCGCCATACGCCGCTCGGCATGGTGACCCGGCGGGCGCACGCAACAGAACGCGGCGTCCAGTTCCCCGGCAATAACCGCGTCGACCGCGGCCGTTCCGGCACCCGCCGCGCACAGGGCGGCGTCGAGCGTATGCGGGTTCATCGAGGTATCGGCGTCGATCGATATACGCCCGCTCGCGGGCGCATGGCTGAATAGCGTGTCGACATAAGCACCCGCGTGCGCGCGAACCAGTTGATCGCGCTCCGCTGCCGGCGCCTGGCGATGGAGCAGCCACTCGTCGATGCCGGCCCGGACCAGCGCATCGGTCACGGCGGCCATGCGCGCCGGTTGCTCGGGATGATCGGGGTCGATCTCGTGCAAACGACAGCTGGGGTGCGTGAACAGGCCTACCTTCATCGGGACGATTCCAGTTCAGTCGGGGCCCAAGCGCGAGAACGGTGCGAGTGCCTGCAGCCGGCAGGCATCTCTGATAAACCCCAGCATACGCCTTCTACGCGCCTCCTTCCCGGCAGCGCCGGCGGTCACTGGATATCCATTGCAGGACCATCCAGGCGGTGCAACCCACACGTCCTTCAGAGGCGGCGATGCATGAGCAGTATGGTCGGATCGTCCTCACTGGTTCGGACCGAAAACCCCAGGCGCTCGGCGAGCGAGCGCATGGGGTCGTTGGTCGACAGCGTTTCGCCGATCATCTCGCGCAGCCCTCGGTCGCGCGCGGCCTCCATCAAGACGCCAAGCAGGCGACTGCCCAGGCCAGTGCCCTGGATCTCGTCGGTCACCACGATGGCGAACTCGCAACCCTCACCATCGGGCGTAATCGTGTAACGCGCGACCCCCAGCTGCACCTCCGTGCCGCCGCGCTCGGTGGTGGCTATCAGCGCCAGTTCGCGGTCATAGTCGATCTGGGTGAAGCGCACGAGGGCCTCGCGCGACAGCTCCTTGAGACTCGCCATAAACCGCAGGTAGCGCGAGGCCTCCGAGAGTCCACGCACGAACGCCTGCTCGATGTCGGCATCCTCGGGCCGGATCGGCCGGATCGTGATCTCCGTGCCGTCCGGCGCCATGAATCTCTGCTGCATGTGCGCCGGAAAGGGATGGATGGCCATGTGACCGTACGGTTCGAGCCATACTTTCGGCGCCTCGACCACGATGCGCGCATCGACAACCTGCACACCGGCGGATGTGGCCATTAGCGGGTTGATGTCGAGTTCGACCACGTGCGGCATCTCGCAGACAAGCTCCGAGATGCGCAGCAGGACCTCCTCGAGCGCCTGGCGGTCCACGGCCGGCATGTGGCGCCATTCGCCCAGCATCCGGGAGACACGCGTGTCGTCGATCATACGCCCGGCGATAAAGCTGTTGAGCGGCGGGAGCGCCACCGAGCGGTCGCGCATGATCTCCACGGCCGTGCCACCTGCGCCGAAGCTGATCACGGGTCCGAACGCGCGGTCACGGGCTACGCCGATCATAAGCTCGCGGGCATGCGGCTCGCGGTACATACGCTCGATCGTGACACCATTGATCCGCGCCTCGGGGCAGTCCGCGCGCACCGAGTCGACCAGCTCGTTGTAACTGCGGCTCACGGCCTGGGCGTTCGGGATGTTGAGCCGAACCCCGCCGACATCGGACTTGTGGCTGATGTCGGGGGAGTCGATCTTCATCGCCACCGGGAAGCCTAGCGATTCCGCGCTTACCAGGGCTTCCCGGGCGGACTGGGCCCCGACGGATGCGTTCGTCGGGATGCCGAACGCGCTCAGCACGGCCTTCGACTCCATCTCCGAAAGTGCACGCCGGTGCTCGGCCAAGGCCCCCTCGATGATCAGGCGGGCGCCCTCCACGTCCGGCTCGCCATGGTATGCCCGCGGCTCCGCCACCTGCATGAGGAGCTCGCGGTTGCGGCGGCGCTGGACGAGGCAGGCGAAGGCCTCGACGGCCGCCTCCGGCGATGGGAAATGGGGCACGCACGAGTCGTAGAATCGCCGCCGGGCCGCCTCCACGCGCTCGCCGCCCATCCAGCATGCGAGCACGGGACGGCGCGTGCGCTCACGCGCCGCGATCACCACTTCGGCCGCACCCTCGGGATCGGACATCGCTTGCGGCGTGAGGATCACCAGCACCGCGTCCAGGTTCCTGGCCGCGAGACAGGCCTCCAGCGCCGTGCCATAGCGTTCGGGTGGCGCGTCGCCGAGGATGTCGAGCGGGTTGGCGCGCGACCACCCGGCGGGCATGCCCGCGTCCAGACGTTCGAGCATGGCCGCCTCGGGCTCGGGCAGTTCGATATCGAGATCGGCCGCACGGTCAGCCGCCAGCACGCCGGGGCCACCGGCGTTGGTAATCACCCCGAGGCGCTCACGCACATCACCGGAATACTCCGCCAGGATCTGCGCCGCGCTGAACAGCTGACTGATCGTCTGCACCCGCACCGCGCCGGCGCGGCTGAGGGCCGCATTAAAGGCGTCGTCATCGCCCACCAGCGCGCCGGTGTGCGACATGGCCGCGCGTGAGCCCGTCACACGGCGACCGGCCTTGATCACGATCACCGGCTTGACCCGAGTTACGCTGCGCAGCGCGCTCAGGAAGCGCCGGGGCCAGTGGACGCCCTCGACGTACAGCAGGATGCTGCTGGTGTCGCGATCCTGGGCCAGGTAGTCGAGTACGTCCCCGAAGTGGACATCAGCCGCATCGCCGAGTGAGACAACCGCCGAGAAGCCGAGATGGCGCGGACTGGCCCAGTCGAGGATCGCCGTGCACAGGGCACCGGATTGCGACACCAGGGCGAGCCGGCCCTGCTGTGCGGCGCTCAGGCTGAAGGTTGCGTTGAGGCCCGTCGACGGCCGGATCAGGCCCAGACAGTTGGGCCCCACCAGCCGCAGCTCATACTGCTGCGCGATCTCGACCAGCCGCTGCTCACGGCGCTTGCCCGACGCGCCGGCCTCGCCGAAGCCGGCCGACATGACGACGGCCACGGCCACACCGTGCTCACCGCAGTCACGCAGGACGTCGGGAACGGTATCGGCGGGCGTGGCCACTATCGCCAAGTCGATCGGAACGCCCACATCGCGAATGCGGGCATGGCACGCGAGTCCCTGGACCTTCTCCCGATGCGGGTTGACCGGATAGAGGCCCCCCGAGTAGCCGGCCTCAAGCAGGTTGCGCAGCACGCGCCCGCCGACCGAGGTCTCGTCGTCGTTGGCGCCGAATACCGCCACGCCGTCGGGGGCGAATAGTCGCTGCAGGTAGTGCTGCCGCATGGCCACGCACCATCGAGAAAATCGGACCGGCGCCGCTCCGGCGACATCCGAAGTATGGGCGCTTGCACGCCACCGTGCCTACCGTGCGGTTCAAGACCGGTAATCCGCTTCCGCTCTACAGGTTAGGGCGAGCGGGTACAACGCCGGAGACCGCCTGCGACCGAGCTGTCGTTTTCGGTAAAGGCCCGGCAGGCAGAGTGGCCTGCCGGGCCGTGATATCTTTTCCGGGCAGTTCTGTTTTTTACTGCATAGCGATCTCCGCCCAGGAAGCCCCAAGCCGAGTCATTTCATCTCGCACGAGCCCTGCACGCCACCGCCCCACCCGCGCTCAGGTCAGACGAACCCGGTAGACCTCGGCGACCGGTATTTGGCCGCTACGGGCGAGGTCGAGCGCGTTACGCGTGAGCGGAACCATCCCGTCCGCGCAGGCCTGGCGCTCGAGCTCGGCGGCATCCGCACCGGCATGAACGAGCTCGCGCAGCCCGGGCGTCACCGTAAGCAGCTCATAGACGGCGTGTCGCCCCCGGAAGCCGGTGTTGTAGCAATGCTCGCAGCCCTTGCCGCGGCGGAATGCGGCATCCGGCCCGAGATCGAGCTCGGCGCGGACTTCGTCGTCGACGTCCTCGGCGACGACGCAGTAGGGGCAGTTCAGACGGACCAGGCGCTGCGCGAGGATCCCCGACAGTGTGGTCCGAGCGAGATAGGGATCAACACCGATCTCCAGCAACCGCGTAATCGATCTGGTGGCGCTTTCCGTGTGCAGCGTCGACAACACGAGGTGTCCGGTGAGCGCCGACTCGACCGCCATGCGCGCCGTCTCCGCGTCACGCACCTCGCCGACCATGATCGCGTCGGGATCGTGCCGCAGTATGTGGCGCAGCGCACGCGGGAACGTGTAGCCAATCTGCGACATGACCTGGATCTGGTTGATGCCATCGAGGTGGTACTCCACCGGGTCCTCGACCGTGACGATATTGACATCGCGTTTCCGCACTTCCTGCAGTGCGGCATACAGCGTGGTCGACTTGCCGGATCCGGTCGGCCCGGTCACCAGAATCAAGCCCTGGTTTTGTGACAGGAGATTACGGAACCGACGCTCGTCGACGGCGTTGAAACCGATCCCGTCCAGGCTCTTGAGGCCGTGTGAAGCATCGAGGATGCGGATCACGACGCTCTCCCCGTGGACGGTGGGAATCACCGACAGGCGCAGGTCGATGACCCGGCCGCGGTTGCTGATCCGTGCCTGGCCATCCTGAGGCAGTCGGTGCTCCGAGATATCCATACCACCGAGCACCTTTATCCGGCTGACGATGGAAGGCAGTGCCGACTTGCTGATCTGCCGGATCGGCACCAGCGAACCGTCAATGCGGAAGATCACCTGTGCCTCGCGCTCGCAGGGGCGGATGTGAATGTCCGAGGCCCGGCGTCGAATGGCATCGATGACAATGTTCTGTACCAGGCGCACCAGCGGGCGCCAGTTGGCCGGTTCGTCGCGGTGGCCGTCATGGTGTTCCAGGGGCCGAGTGATCCGCTCAACCTCCTCGACCAGGGTGTCATCGTCGAACGCCCCGTACGTAATGCTGATCGCGTAGTCGATATCGGCGCCGGTCGCGGCGACCAGCGTCACGTGGTGATTCGTGATGAACTGCAGCAGATCGACCAGTTCCCGGTCGCCCGCTTCAGCCGTCGCCACGATCAGGTTGTGACCGTCGAGCATCAGCGGAATGGCCGCGTGGTTACGCGCGAAATCCGGATCGACCATCGAGATGGCATGCGGATCGATGGCGAAGTCGGCGAGGTGCACGAAGGGAATGCCGAGCCGCCGGGCAACCGCCTGCTGGACCTGCTCTTCGGATGCGAGGCCGCGCTCGATCAGCATCTGGCCAAGACGCTGCCGCGGCCCGCGGCTCTGCTCGCGGAGCATCGACTCCAGCGTTTCGCGGGTGATGACGCCATCCGTGACGAGCTGGTCCCCTACGTGCGCCGGCGCAACGGGACTTGCCCGGTGCAGCAGGGATACGAGATCGTTGTGGTTTCTGGCGGCGAGCGCCGCCGACCCCGATTCGGAGGACATGGGCGTTTTTCCGTTGGATCGCTTGCGGAGGTCACGTGCACTCACACGGCACTTCGATCCAAAGGCAAATCCTGTGCCACCCCGAACCCCGGAACCGGCGGTACCTGGACCCTCCAGACGCCCGCGATGATTCCGCGGTCCCTCCCCCACAGCCCTGTGAAGCAACAGGGTCAATCGCGACCAACATCGGCCCTGAGTGTATCGGCCACCGCCCGGGACGAGCCGCGACAGATCCACACCGCCAGTCCGATCACCAGACCGCCGACAAGTCCCCGTAACCAGTCAACGTCGCGATTCCAGAAAACGAAATTCACCACTATGCCGGCGGGGATGAGCATGTTGTTCATCGCCGCCAGCTGGCCGGTATTGACGCGTTTAGCCCCCAGGTTCCAGCCCAGGTACCCCAGACCTGACGCACCGACCCCCAGCCAAAGGACAACGCCCCACTGAACCATCGTGGACGGCCAGCGCGCGTGCTCCGCAAACAGCAACACACCCGAGCCGGCGACAAGCGTCGCCCCCAGGAAAAACAGGCCGAACATCTGAACCTGCGACACCGTGCTACCCAGGTCCAGGCGCTTGTAGGCCACCTGTCCCGCGGCGAAGCAAAGATTGGCTGCCTGCACCAACCAGAACCCCGTCAGGAAGTCCGCGCTGACCGCCCCGAAACGAATGATCCCCGCCCCACCCACGGCGAGTCCCGCCCCCAGCCAGAAGTGCCCGGGCAAATGATGTCGGCCGATCAACACCTCGTCGATCAACGTCACGTACAGCGGCGTGAAGATCGTGAACAGCAACAGCTCAGGCACGCTCATGTAACCATAAGCGTGGAACAGGAACAGATACATAACCCCTATCTGCACCGCACCGATGACCATCAGCGACACCGCCGCCCTCCTACCCGGGCGGCTCCGCACCAAAAGAGGCGCGAACACCGCACACGCCACCGCCACCCGCAGGAACACGGAGACGAAGTCGTCCACCTGCCCCGACAGGTACACCCCGATCAACGAGAAGCTGAACGCCCAGACCAGGGTTACGATCCAGAGCAACGCCATGAGCCCTTCCTTATCAATGCTTGATTAGAGGCGACACGAAGAACGGCTCGTATGCCCGATACGGCCAGCCACCGCAACCCCCGGTCTCCGTGCCGCAATGGCGTCGAATACCGGTTGCGTTCATGCGATCCGCACCTGCTCGCACAGCCGGCGCCGGTCGACGGACACCACCTGTTCGAGCTGCCACCCGAAAACGCGACGCGGGCATAGCGGCGCCTCCCGAACGATCTCGACGGACCCGGGCGGCCCAACTCGGAACCACCGGGGAGACTCTGATAAAAACCGTGCACCGGGTCATGGAACAATGCGGGCGGGGTTTACACAGCCTCACCCCGGTGGGCCATGCGGGTTACAGCCACGGGGCGCGCAGGCTGCGCGGGCGCCCCGTGTTATCCTCCGCGACCTTTTACTCGCGGCCGCCCCGCGGCGCGCTGCCCGTGCTCCGGTCAGCAGGTCTGAATGAGGCCGACCATGACGCATTCTCCCGAGTCCCTCTGGGGCGGACGCCACATTGTCGCTTTCGGCCTGCTGGCCATGGCGCTGTCGGGCTTCGGCCAGACGTTCTTCTTCTCCGTGCAGGGCGCCGACATCCGGGCCGCCTTCGATCTCACGCATTCGTCCTACGGCGGCGTCTACAGCGCCGCGACCCTGGTTTCGGCGCTGCTGTTGCTGCGGGTGGGCCATTGGGTCGACCGGTGGTCGCTTGCCCGGGTCACCGTCACCGCACTCGGCATCCTGGCGCTCGGCTGCATCCTCATCGGTTTCGCGCCGCATGTAACCGTGCTTGCCGTCGGCTTCCTGCTGGTGCGTTTCGGGGGGCAGGGCCTGATCGCCCATATCGGCATCACCACGGCCGGGCGCCATTTCCATTGGCACCGCGGCAAGGCGATCGCCCTCACCGCGCTCGGCATGCCCATCGCCGAGGCCGTTCTCCCCCTGTCGGCCATTGCGCTGCTGGGACTTGGCGGCTGGCGCATGCCCTGGTGGGGCGCCGCCGGCGTGCTGGTCTTGATCGCGATGCCGGTCATGACCCTGCTGGCCCGACGGATTCGCCCGGTCACGTCGCCATCGGAAGCGGATACCACCGGGCACACCATGCATGAGCCCGTCAGTTTCACGCGCGGCGAGGCCCTGCGCGATCCGGGCTTCTACGTCCTGCTGCCCGCGGCCCTGGTAACGCCGTTCATCGTCACCGCCGTACTCTTCCACCAGGTGGCGTTGGCGGATGCCAGTGGCTGGTCCGTCGAGCTGATCGCTACGGCCTTCACCGGCTACGCGCTGGGCCACGTGGCCGCGCTGCTGCTGGCCGGGCCGCTGGTGGACCGCATCGGCGCCCAGCGCACGCTGCCACTCGCCACGCTGCCGATGGCACTTGGGCTGATCGCGCTGGCCATTGGCGGGCCGGCCTGGGTGGCGTTCGTTTACCTGGGGCTGACTGGCATCACCACCGGTCTCGTGGCGACCGTAGGCGGATCGCTCTGGGCCGAACGCTACGGCGTCCGGCATCTCGGCGCCATCCGCGCCCTCGCCCAGGCGATGATGGTGATCTCGACGGCAGCCGCACCGATCGTGCTCGGCATGCTGCTGGATCTGGGCGTCGGGGCCACTGCAATCGGGTTTATGCTGGCGGGCTGCACTGTCGGCTTCGCCGTGCTGGCCACCTTCGCACCGGCCCCGCGACGGCGGGCAAGCCCACGGCAGAGCGCCGCGTGACCCCGGTGCGTCAGCCTGCCGGCTGCGTACCTCCGAACCCGACCCGACCCACCGCCGGGAGCTTGATGGCGAGCTCCTCCGGGTCGATGCCGAGTACCGCCCCGAGCAGGTTCAGCTCCAGGCCTTCGTCCCGCGCCACGGTGACACCCAGCAGCCCGCCCAGCGACACCTGATACCCGGTATTGCTCGGCGTCTTCGCGTACCAGCCACTGCCGAGATAATCCTTGCCAATAGCCGTCGGTGGTAATTCGGCGTCAAGGGTCGGAACGCGGCGCAGCATCCAGGCGACGAATGTGTTGCTGTTGGGGCCAGGCCAGATGCGGTATTCGTTGGGCCAGGGATAATGCCCGGCGGCTTCCTCGATCGCGGCGATGGCCACCCCCGCCTCTTCACCGCGCAGCTGCGCGAGTACGACCGGCTCGTTACCGAACCAGGCGCGGTCCGGCAGGCTCGTATCCGAGAACGACACCCCGCCGCTCCAACGAGTGACCTGCAGTAACCGATAACTTCCGGCACCGCGCGCCTTCACGGCGATCCAGGTATGCGCGCCGAGGATCCCGCGCCAGCCAAACGCCCGTGCCGCATAGACCTGCACCAGCGCCGCCTCGTGCGCGGCCGGATCCGGCGCCAGTCCCGCCGACTCGCGCCCGGCGTCATACCAGCGCGCATCCAGCTGCAGCCCTCGATCCACCGCCATCACCAGCGGACCGACGGCCAGCAGCACGATCACCGACAGCACCACGAGTACCCAGCGCATGACGGCAGTCTACCCGAGCACGCCCAAGGGAGCCCGAATACCCCCGCGACTCACCGGACGCCGGCCCGCCTGCGCTGGCGTGCAGGCGATCCTATGATCCGCTCATGCGCCAGGCCCTCACTCGGACTGCTGTCGACGCCACTCCCGCCAGTCCTGGAACTCGCGGTACTCGGGCGTGCCGACCGCCTCGGCCTTCCAGCGCAGGAACTCGCGGTAGGCCTCGAGTTCCTCGGCGTCAGGGGATTCATCCGGGCATTCGCAGCCGTCCCGTTCCGCGACCTCGGGGCTCGCTTCTTCCGGACTCCCTTCCTCCGCGGTCGCCTCTTCGGCGCCGTTCCCGTCGGTCGAGAGCCGAGCCACGCCATCCTCGCCGGTCAACATGCCCGGGCCTTCCGGGATATCGCCGGGGTGCTGGTACTCGGCGGGTGTGCCGCAGGACGCGAGCCCGAGTGCGAGCAGGACGCCCGCACACGGACCCGCGATCCGTGACGCTCTATCTGGCAACGGTTTGCTCTCTCAGAACTTGACGCGCGTACCGGCGAACAGGATGTTTATATCATCAAAGTCCGTGCCGTCACGATCAAGGCTGTGCTGTTTGCCGGCGACGTAGAGATCCATCCAGTCGGTTGCCCGGTACAGATACTGCACGCCGAACACCTCGGACTCGTCGCCATCCTGAGCACGATCCTCGGTATTGCCGTAGTCACCGGAGAGGGAGTGGGGGCCGGTCGTGTATCCGACCTTGGTATAGAACAGGGTGCCGGCATCGTTGCCCGTGGCGTTATTCTCGGCATCGGCTGCCGCCAGGGTTACGTTGATCCCGTTATCAAGCAGCAACGAGCCAGAGCCGCCGTTGATGTCGGTGCCGGTGCCGCCCTGCGAGCCGGTGCCAAGCGCCCAGGACAACTGCCCAAAGCCCACGTCGACGTTCTGACGGGCGACGAGCTCAGTCGCGTCTTCCTGGCCGTTGGCGGTCCCGTAACTCACCGAGACCATGAGACCGGGGCCGATAGTAGGCGTATCGTACCGCACACGGTCATGGCGGCTGTAGAAGTCGAAGTTGCTGTAGGTGGCACCGATCGTCGGGCCGAGGGCCCCGGTGTTTTCGTTGCGGAATGCGACGCCGCCACCAATCAGATTCGCGGCAGAGTAGCCCGCGATGAAGGTGCCGGACTGGTCGACCTCCATGGCGCCATTGCCGGCACCGTCACCCTGGCCGAGGCTGACCTTCCCGAATCCACCCTCGATAAAGGCGTCCACATGGCGCTCGTTGACCGAGAAGGGCGTCGACGGATTCTGAATACTGACCGCGCTCGAGTTGCTCGACGGGATCGCGAACTCCACGAACACGCCCGCGCGGAGATCCGGCCTGATCTCCTGACTGCCGGTGAAGCGAAAGCGCGAGTTGGCGGTGGTGTTATCGACGAAGGTCGTGCGGGAGTCCTCGCCGTCGTCAGCCGACATAAAGGCGCGGTTGACGAACCCTGAAACCTCGGCGTCCACCGCCTGCGCGGGCGCTGCGGCGAAGCCGATCGCGCCCGCTACGGCGGCCGCGAGCAGGTTTTTCTCGATCTTGCTGGTCATCGGACCTCTCCCCATGCCCGGATCGATCCGGGCATTGCCTGTATGTACGGCCCAGCCTCGCAGGCACGTTTCCCTGGAGGGGATAAACCGTGTCGGCGATCACCGGGAAGCCCTTGTTTTCGGGCACATACGGCATCCGGAAGAGCCAGGCGGCCTGACCGGATGCCGCAGCCTTCCCCTTTGAGCGTAGAAGTTCTCAACTCGCAGTCAAACTACACGGGCGGTAAGTATCTGACTGCTCACTCCCATTGCGCGAAATCCCCGATTTCCCGCCCCGGGAACCGGACCACCCCGGTTCCGGCATGGATAACGAAGGGCGGGCGGAGAAGAACTGGCTGATTCAGCGCAGACCGCATTGGTCGAGCGCCGAAGGTCGCGGATCAACCGGCGTTTTCCGAGGGATCGTAGACGATCCGCTACAGGAGGTCGGCGTCATCGTCGGACACCAGGAGTGACCCGTCGGGCATCACCAGGACATCGACAGGCCGTCCCCACTGTTCCTGTCCCAGGAGCCAGCCCGTCGCGAACGGTTGGTACGCGACCGGTCTGCGCCGGTCATCCAGCATCACGCTCATGATCCGGTAGCCGATCTTCTTGCTGCGATTCCAGGAGCCGTGCTCGGCAATAAAGATCTGGTTGCGGTACGTGTCGGGGAACTGCTGGCCCGTATAAAAGCGCATGCCCAGCGCCGCGACGTGCGGGCCGAGCGCACGCGCTGGCGCGCGGTAGGCATTACAGGGCTTCTCGCCCGGCAGCTCGGGGTCACGAATGTCGGCGCCGTGGCAGTAGGGGTAGCCGAAGTGCTGGCCCGGCGCCGTGGCATGATTGAGTTCGTATCGTATCGCTGAACCTGTACTCACCCGGTCTGGTCAGGCGCGTCATCCACCTGATGGTCGAGATGTGCCACCAGCTCAGTTGGAAGCCCAAGCCGATTCGCCAGCACCTCCAGGTGGGCACGTTCGGCGGGATGATCCACATCGATTGCCAGACGGGAAACCAGGTAGACTTCAGAGGCCTGTTCAACGCCATCCACGCCGGCCACCAGCTGGTTGATATCGACCGGACGGTTAAGCGCATCAAAAACGAACGCCTTGCTTTCCGTATCCAGGCCCATCTCCTCGACCTGTTTAAAGATGGCCGTCTGTTCACCGGCATCGATATGCCCATCCGCCTTCGCCGCCGCGATCATTGCCGTCACCAGGGTCAAAGCGAATGGCCGGCCATTACCACCCTGCTGCGAGTCGGGCAGAAACCGCGGATCGACATGCGCTACATCCTCTTGTGTGGCAACCGGCGCGGTCTCCACCCGTTTTCCCTCTTGCCAGTTCTGCCATGCCTTGAAAGCCAGTGCGCCGGCGGCCGCTGCGCCGCCATAACCCACCAGGCCGCCGGCCATCCTGCGGGCCTTTTTGTTGCCCACCAGCAGGCCGAGCAGCCCACCTGCCGCCGCGCCCTTGAGCAGATCGCCACGGTTGCTCGCACCGGGGGGATCCTGGCCGCCTCCCATGAACTGCTCCAGCAAACGTTTGGTATCGATCATCGTGTCTCCTGACTGCGTACCGGCATAGCGCTGAGGGTTCAGGCTGGAGTCCGCATATAATGGATATTGATAGTACATTCCAGGATTTTTTGCGGAACGGCGTACCGACCGATACCGGCAGGCATGCGGACAGGCAAAACCGGCGCCAGTAGCCGGTTTCTTATCGTGGCGGACGGGGCGTCAGCAGTCAGCGCAGCAGGCGCGGCACCGACTCTTTCCAGATGCGACTGAAGACACGCTCGTCGCCCTCCCAGGCATCGAGCGTTGCATGCACATGGAAGTGGTCGACGTCGCAGGTGATCAGCGTGCGGGTCTCCGTGCGGATCCGCCAATCGCCCCGCTCCAGTTCCCGCCGGCCCCGAACCTCGCTGTGCAGCGAGCCGAAGTCGTCGCCGTGGTAGCCGTACCACTCTTCCCCATTCACGGTCACGGCCAGATCGACCTCCGGGATGTACCAGCGGCCCTGGTCATTGATCACGTGCAGGGTCGTGGACTCGCGCCCGAGGTCGCGCTCGATGAGCCAGTTGGACTCGCCGCGGCGCAGCGTCTCCCAGGCCGGCGCGGCGGCACTCTCGGCGTCGTCAAAGTCCGCCAGCTGGGCATCGATCGCCGGATCGGCGGCGCGCACCGGCAGATGCAGACGCAGACTCTGCGGCCACACGGTCACTGCCGCGGGCTGCGGGGGCGCCCAGGCAAGCGGCCAGTACGAGGTCGACAGCGACACACGCAAGCGGTGACCGGGCGCGAATCCATGAGCGGCATGATTCAACGGTACGCGAATCCGGTAGCGCTCACCCGGCTCGAGCGGCACTGGCGACTCGTGACCATCGCGATGGCAAAGGTTGAGCAGGCCATAGGTTACCCGTGTCGCCTTGCCATCGGATGCGATGTCCGACAGACGCACCGCCAGCATGGCGACAGGCTGGTCGACGGCGATCTCCAGCTCGAGTTCGGGGGCACCGAGAATCTCGAGCCGCTCTTCCAGGGGGCGGCAGTCATAAACCAGTGAGCCGCCATCCTCCTCACGCTGATCGTAGGGATGATCGGGCGCCGAGCCGAACGAGCACCACTTGCCGGCCAGCAGCCCCACCGACAGCGGCGATTGCAGCGTCAATGGATCCGCCTCCGGCGGTGCATCCACCTCCTCCGCCGGTACGAGGCGGCGATGGGCGTCCAGCGCCCAGGGGGAGAGTCGCACGTTCGGCGACGGCCATCCGGGTTCGGCGACCCAGCGACCCGGCCGGTAGCGATAGGTGGTCGCCTGCGGCTCCACGCCGTCCTGCAGCCAGACCCGCAGCCTGGGCTCATCCATCACCCCGGTCCCCCCACTGCCCAGCCATTCGTCCCACCAGCGCACGCACTCCTGGAGGAAACCGATGGCCGGACCGGGCTGGCCAAGGTGGGGATACAGGTGGCTCCAGGGTCCGATCAGCCCTTTGCACGGAACGTCGAGGTTTTCCACCAGGCGGAACACGGCGTTGGAATAGCCATCGGCCCAACCGCTGACGGCCATCACGGGGCAGCGGATCGCGCTGTAGTCCTCGCACACCGAGCCGTGGCGCCAGTAGTCGTCGCGGTGGGCGTGACGCATCCACTCGGTCAGCCAAAGCCCGCTGCCTTCCAGGCGCTGATGCCAGAGTTCGCGCCACCGATCGCCCACGATCGCCGGATCCGGGGGCAGAGACGAGTAGGCGAACATGGTCGACGCCCACGAGAGATTGTCCGACAGCAGGCAGCCGCCCATGTAGTGCACATCATCGCGGTAGCGATCGTCGCTGGCACAGACGGTGACCACCCCTTGCAGCGCCGGCGGACGTCGGGCAGCCAGTTGCAGTGCATGGAAACCACCCCAGCTGATCCCGATCATGCCCACGCGGCCGTTACACCACGGCTGGGCCGCGAGCCACGCCAGCACATCCTCGCCGTCGCAGAGCTCCTGTTCCGAGTACTCGTCGGTGAGCACCCCCTCCGAGTCGCCGCTGCCGCGCGCGTCCACGCGCACGGAGGCATAGCCGTGCGCGGCGAAGTACCCGTGGATGCGCGCGTCGCGGATGCGCTTGATGTCGCGCTTGCGATACGGGATGGACTCGAGGATCGCCGGGACGCCGGCGGCGGGCGGCTCCATCGGCAACCAGACACGCGCGGCCAGATGCGTGCCGTCACGCACCGGGATCCAGACATTCTCCTCGATCCGAACCGCGTGCGGCGTGTCCGTTACCGTCTTCATGCACCACCTCTGCTGCGTTGACGCGGGCAAGCCGCGATCCGATACTCGCGCGCCCACCGGGGATATTCCGCGAAACCGCGACGGTACACGGCTGCCGCCGCCCCGACCATGCCCGCCGCGAAGCCAGCGGGTGTTTTCACGGCATCGAGGCCCCGCTACCCTGCGCGGGCGCCGCCGACGCCCCGGCCCTGCAGGAGTCCCGACCATGCCCGATCAACCGCCGTTCGGATTCATCAATCCGCAGCCCTACATGGCCCCTGCGATCGAGCGCCTGAACGAGCGCTTCACCATCCACCCGATACACCCGATCGGTTGGCACAAGGCCGAGATGGACGCCCTTGCCGAGGACTGCAGGACCCATGGGATCCGTGCGGTCGGCGGATTCGCCCAGAAGGACGCATTCCACCATCTGCTGATCAACGAGCAGCTGGGCAATGCAGTCCCGTCGCGCATCGCGTTCTTTTACTGCATGAACAAGTACCTGATGCGCACGCTCGAGCAACGGCCCTTCTTCTTCGCGCCGATCGATCCGATGCACGAATCCGATGACGAGATCCTCGCGCGCATCCCCGACGACGAATGGCCGTTCATGCTCAAGAACACCTCGCTGTCGCTCGGCCGGGGCATCTTCAAGATCAGCGATGCCGACAAGCTGCGCCACGTCCTCGCGTCCTACCGCGAGGACTGGGAACTGCAGAACCTGATCGCGAGCCAGACGGCCGCGTGGCTCGACGGCGTCGACCGCGAAACCGTGCCCGCACTCGCACCGCCGTTCATCGCCGAACACTATGTCGACCTCAACCAGTGCGTCGAGTACTGCTACGAGGGCTACGTCACTGCCGACGGGCGCATCGTGCATTACGCCCTGACCGAGGAGATCTATTTCTCGGACCACCAGGCCCTGGGGTACCTCACCCCTCCCATGTCCATATCCACGGAGATGGCCGACCGGATCGAGACCTGGGTCGAGGAATACATGGGCCATCTCGTCGATCTCGGTTATCGCAACCAGTTCTTCAACCTCGAATTCTGGATTATGCCGGACAACTCGATCGCCCTCACCGAGATCAACCCCCGGGCGGCCCACTCGTACCACTACAACTACCTGTACTCGTTCGGCAACGAGCTCTACGCCGACAATCTGTTACTGGCCGCGGGCGACACGCCGAGCGAGGACACGCCATGGCACCAGTGGCGTGCCGGCAGTCCGCACGCCTTTACCCTCATCGTGCTCATCACCGGCAAGGAGACGGGCCGCGTCGCCGACATCCTGGATTACGACTACGTCCAGCATCTCGAGGACGACGAGGGGGTGCTCATCCGGCATACGAAGAACCCGGACGACGAGATCCGCGACAGCGATCTCACCGCCGCCGGCGTCATGCTGCTGCAGCTTTGGATCACGGGCGCCAGCCTGCCCGAACTGATCCAGCGCGAGCGCACGATCCGAGCACGCATTTACCGCAGCCCGCAGTGCGACGTCGAGTATCCGGATTACTGGCAGTAGTGCGGCTTCGTGACCGCAGGGAGCCAGCCGGCGCGTGCCTCGTTCTTCGCGGCTGGCGTGGAAGGTGATCGCGAATCCCGATTGTCCGGCCATAAAACGTGTGCGATGACCGGGAACTGCACCCGGTTGCGCCATGACGCTGAGTACACCTGATGGCGCCTTGCACATGGTGCGCCTACACTTCCCGGAAACGGCACGACAGCGGTCTGCGGCCACCGCCCTCGACGGCTGCCCCCTACTCGCGGGGACAACGCACATGGCGCTTTCGATCATCGGCTCCGGCTTCGGGCGAACCGGCACAAAATCCCTGAAGGAGGCGGTGGAACGGCTCGGCTTCGGGCCTTGCCATCATATGCACGAGATCCTGGAACACCCCGAACAAGTGCCGCAATGGCAGGCGATTGCCCGGAACGAACCCCCGGACTGGGAGGCGGTTTTCGCCGGCTATCGGTCCCAGGTCGACTGGCCGGGAGCGCATTTCTGGCTCGAACTCGCGGACGCCTTCCCCGAGGCCAGGGTCATTCACACGGTGCGGCCGGAGGAACGCTGGTGGGCCAGCTTCTCCGTGTCGATCGCGCGCCTGATGCGCGTCTACCGGGGAATGTCGATCCCGCCGCACGCCAGGGCGATCCTCGACGCCTGGGACGAGCTGCCGGGCCAGCAGATCTTCAATGGGCGGCTCGACGACCGCGAGACGGCACTCGCGGCCTACCGCAAACACAATGAGGACGTCCGGGCGACGATTCCGCCGGAACGGCTGCTGGTATTCGACGTCGCCGAGGGCTGGGGGCCACTGTGCCGTTTCCTCGACGTCCCGGTGCCCGATGAGCCGTTTCCGCACCGCAACCTGCGTGCCGACTTCTGGGAGGAACTAGGCGGCGAGCCTACGGCGGCGTAACCATCACTCGACAAAACGCCGGGGACCGGCATCAGCGTCAAAACGGCGCACGACGGACCCGAATGAAAACGGCGTTTCTGCTCTGCCCCCGGTATCCTGATCTCGACTATCGATGTGTCGGGGTGCAGGACCTTGGCCTGAACCCGGCCCAGGTGCTACCCGGCGACGGTGAAAACACGGATCAAGCGGGGCCCGAACCATGCTGCTGTACACCTGCAAAACCGCACCCAGTCCGCGTCGGACCCGGATGTTCATTTCTGAGAAAGGCGTCGAGGTGCCGATGCAGGAAATCGACCTGCGTTCCGGAGAACATTTCTCGGAGGCCTTTCTCCGCCGGAATCCGGACGCGACGGTACCCGTGCTGGAGCTCGACGATGGCACCTGCATCAGCGAAAGCGACGCCATCTGCACATACTTCGAGGCCCTGTATCCCGATCCACCGTTGATGGGCGCGGATGCCAGGTCCAGGGGGCTGGTGAGCATGTGGAATCGCCGCATGGAGTTCGACGGTTATCTGGCCGTGGCGGAAGGGTTCCGCAATGGGGCAGCGGGATTCAGGGACCGCGCCGTGCCCGGCCGGCATAAGGTGCCGCAGGTGGAGGCCCTGGCGGGGCGCGGGGCGCAGCGCTACCGCGCGTTTCTCGAGGACCTGGACGAGCGCCTCGGCGAGAGCGAGTACGTGGCCGGCGATACCTTTTCCATAGCCGATATCACGGCCTTCGTGACCGTCGAATTCGCCAGGGGCGCGCTCAAGATCGAGCCCGAGGCCGGCCAGAAGCACATAGCGCGCTGGCACGAGGCGGTGAGCAGCCGGCCCAGCGCCCGGGCCTGACACGGTGCGAGACGGTGGTGCCGGTCTCCGCCCCCGGCGTCGATCATTCGGGCTCGGGGTTGCAGCCAACCAGAACAGACGTCCGCTCCGGGGCGTCGTTAGTCTGACCCGGAACTCCGGAATTCCCGGCAGCCCTGTCAGCCCCGCGGTTCTGTCCTGCACCGGAAAACCTACGAGCGCGCCTCAGGCCCCCACCACACGATCCTTGCCCCGGTCCTTCGCCTCGTACAGAGCGTAATCGGCCCGCCTGAGCGTATCCTCGTACGAGCAATCAGCCGGGATCATGGCCGTGACGCCAATGCTGGTCGTCGCGACGACATCTTCCACCGAAAACCGGCTCAGTTCGGCCCTGAACAGCCCGCGCAGGCGCTCGGCAAACTGCACGGCCTGCGGATATTCGGTGTTGGGGAGGACAATCACGAATTCATCACCGCCAAAGCGGCATGCCGTATCCGTCTTCCGGAGTTCTGATCGACAGATATCGGCAACGGCTTGCAGCACCTCATCCCCGACGTGGTGCCCGCAGGAATCATTGATCTTCTTCAGGTTGTCGAGATCGAACATCAGCACCGCGGACGGTGCGGCATGGCGCACGAACGTCTCGTACTGAAGTGCGAGATCACGCTCCAGCTTCCTCCGGTTGAACAGCCCCGTCAGCTGATCCGTTTCACTCAGCTCCCGCAGCTTGACCTCCAGATCGTGGCGTTCTGAAATATTACTCGCGACCCACAGCACCACCGCCTCGTCGTCGACCCGAAAGTCGAGGGCCTGAATCCGCGCCTCGAACCAGATAGGCGCATCCGGACCCTGATCGGGCAACCCCTTCACATCCTGATTGCTCAGTTCATATTCCTCGACGACCAGCGTCCCCGCCTTAAGCGCCCTGTCGATCTGTTCGAGGAACCACCCCGCCTTTACGGGGTTGATCACGTCGGATATGCGTTGGCCCACGAGCCCACTGCCATCGTGGTAATACCGCGTATCACGGCCACCGAAAACCGCCACGTATTTCCCGCTCCGCGTGATGACAAACGCCGGATCCGGCAAGGCGCCCAGAATAGCGGCCATATGCTCGTGACTATTCATGGAAAAAACGCTGCCGAACGATTCAGGCCAGTCAGGCATTACGCGGCCCCCGAATATTCAGGCTGGTCGTACCGGTCTGTTGAGTGCTTACTCTGAATATCCCTCAATGGCTGGCCCCGGGTATCGTGCGGCAAGATGCGCGCCACACTTGCAAGACCCATGCCGATGACCGATTCCCGTGGACCCGCCTACGTACGGCGAGCCCCGAGTCAGCGTCACCAACCCGCCGGACTGGCGATCGCCCCGCCGGTTTTTTGCTCTCAGCCCCATGATCTCCGGTCGCGGCGGCGCCGCTGTACGTCATTCCCCGTGAAGAAGCCGGCGTCGATCAACGCTTGATCAGGCGGACGCTGCTTCATCCAGTCCCTTGCCGTAGCCACGCTTACATCGATCGAACCCGCGCGCCAGTGCTCGAACGACCAGGGGCGTATTTTGAAAGAACCGTATTCACTGCGAATTGCATCAAGGTCGGGAATAAATACCTGCGCGGAGCGACCATCCAGCAGCGGTACCTGCTGGAGCGTGTACTCATCCCATTCGAACCAGGCCACCATGGTCCGTTCAAACGGCGTGAGATCGCTGATCAGAAGACCGTCAAGGAAGGTGTTTTCATCCGCCTGAAAAACGCCGGGATACCCTGTACCGGCATCCACTTCGAACGTCGAATAGCCCGGCACCGTGACGCGCTCCCGGCACGTCCTTTCCATGGGGCGCCCCACCACAACCTCGAAAACCCTCGGATCGCGAAGCGAGGCATAGAAGAGACTCGGCAGGTCCAGGGAGATCCGGCCACGATCCAGGAAGTCGGCCTGGTCTTCCTCGAGCCCGGCCGCCGGGTCACGGGAAGGATAGAAGCGATCGCCCCGATCGTGCATCCAGACCACTCTCCCCCCGTTGTTGAGAGCGCTTTCGCTGCAACCGACAGACGGCGTGCAGCCGAACCCGGCAATCCGAAAGCCGGGTTACCCTGACCGGGTCAGGATAACGGACTTGCGGATACGGTACACCGTCCCCGGGCATCCGGGCGTTCTGCGGTACATCACCGAGCGGAGTCGCGGCGACCGGGACCGTTTTGTGGACCGCATTGATTCTCTTCAGGGAGCCCTCACGCCGAACCACAACCATTGAACCCGTTCCACGGGCCAGGTGTTTTCCGTATCGTGCGTGCCATGAAAGGATTCGAACTGCATCCACGACTGGCCGCTGACACGCACCGGCTGGGCCGGCTCGACCTCAGCGTGGTCCTGCTCCATCGCGACGCCGGCGTACCGTGGTACCTGCTGGTGCCGATGGTCGACGTCGCCGAAATGATCGACCTGCTGCCTGCCCAGCGGGAGCGGCTCAACACGGAAATCCAGCGCCTCTGCGAATTCGTCCGCGAGGAACACCACCCCGACCGCCTCAACATCGCCACCATCGGCAACCAGGTGCCGCAACTGCACGTCCACGTCGTGGCCCGACACCAACACGACCCGTGCTGGCCGGGTGTGGTCTGGGGACGACTCGCGACGGAGCGGCGATACGACGACTCCGACGTGGACGCGCGAAGCACGACGCTGGCGAAACGACTGGGAATGCGCGTCGAACCCGGACGATGAGCGGATCACGCGTTGGCAGGCGGGCGCTCGCCCGTCCTGGTTTTGACTCTACGCCCGAAAAACACCTCCCGAACAACCCGGGACAGACCACAATTCCGTAGTTGTCGCCGCCGGAACCGAGATCCCCAAGCCGTCTCGTCCCGGCATCAGTACCATCGCTCACCCACGGCTCGATGCCCGTAACGGCGTCCTGCGCGCTGAACACCAGGCGATCGTCGCAGACAACCAGGTTCCTCGGATCCGCACTGCCCATCGTATTGATGCGGCTGACTCGACGGGTCCCGCTTCAGTGCCATCCGTCTTCCAAAGCTGACATCCAACCAGGCCCGGTTCGACGGTAAACGCCCGGAAGTACAATGCGTGGTTGAGCACGGTGAGATCCCGGGGCTGCTGTCGCGATCCGAGGCGATATTGGAGACGCGATGAGTACCCGCCTCCGTTCCATCGGTAATCCAGGGTTCCTCGTTATCATTGTTATCCGGCCCGACGAAGAATACGCGTGAAGACGTCACGGCACCGGTGCGCACGGCATGCCCCAAAGGCCGCGTTTCGCCGCGCGCGCCTCGCGCTCCAGTTCCAGGTAATCCTGCTTGCGGTCGGCCGGGTAGGCGCGCGGCACCCATCCCCAGCCCTGCTCGATGTAGGTGGCGTTGAGGTCCGCGTCGCGGTCGTCGAAGTGATGCACATAGACCAGGAGCCGGCCGTCAGCCGTCTTCCGGTCGTGGCGGTCCCATTCCACCCAGATCCGTTCCTCCTGCAGAAGCCGTCGGGCAATCGCCGTCACCATGCCGGCCGCGCACTCGGCCTCGCCTTCGCCCGGGGCATCGACACCGATCAGATTGGCGCGGTACTCGATCCGGTCGTCCTCCGGCGCATCGGGGAAGCGCAGCACGAGGCTGTCGCCGTCGACGACCCGCGTGACGATCGCGGCCTGCGGTTCGAACTCGAGCGCCCGCGCGGAGGGCACGACCACTACGACCAGCACGAGCGCGATCAGCGCGCTGCCTGATCTTCGGATTTCTGTCCGGCGAGGACCGCCGCTCATCCTGGCCACCGCACCAAGGTTGCACACCCCACGCAATCATCCGTACCGCCAAAAGCAGAATCAGGATCTACAGCGACTGGCCGAAGCGCCAGCAGTCCCTGAACAAACGTCCGATCCGACTGCATTCGCGGCCCGCTCAGTTTCCGGTCGCCAGATTGCTTTCCAGAAACGATTTGAACGCATCCCATGACTTCCGGTCGGCGCGTTCCTGGTAGCGGTCCGAGCCGAACACCGTGAACGCATGGGGCGCCCCCGAATAGACCTGGATTTCATAGGGTACGCCCGCCTCTTCGAGTTCTCCGGAAAGTGACGCCACATCCTGCATGCTGATTGAAGAGTCGGCGCCTCCATGGGCAACGAGGATGGGCGCAGTATTGGCCGGATAGTCCTGACCTTCCGGCGTCGAAAGGCCGCCATGGAAGGTGGCATAACCCGCGACGTTCTCAGCCTGCCCGGACCGGGCCAGTTCCAGAACCGCGGCGCCCCCGAAGCAGTACCCCATCACCACCGCTTCATCCACGCCGAGTTTTCGCCCTTCGGAGAGACCCGCGAGGATGCGTGAACGCATCTTTTCGCGATCGTTGTAGAGTTTTGCGGTCTCGGCCTTTTTCGCCGATGTCTCGACGGGGCGATTGCCCTTCCCGTAGAGATCGACGGCAAAGGCGTCATAACCGAGTTCGGCCAGCATATCGGCGCGCTTGCGCTCGTACTCGGTCAGGCCATCCCAGTCGTGAATGACGAGGACCAGGCCTTCAGGATCCGAGGCCTCGGCGAAGTAGCCTTCGTACTGTTCGCCACCAGCTTCGTACACAACGCTCTCACCGGCCTGCGCGCTACCGGCGAAGACCGCGCCCACCAGTGCCATGATGAAATATCTCATTGTTTCCGCCTCGCTGATCAACCGGGCGCCGGACATGTAAACAGGGGCGACGCCACCCCATGACGCATTCGATTGCGGCCGCTCACGGGATGCTCAACGCGAAGTCGTTGCGTATTTACACGTCATCTTTTCCCGAGCGCTCCCGTGCCCCCACCCCAACACTTCAAGCGAGCCACGCCGTTCCTCATAACGGCACCGTACCGTATCGTGGTTTCGATGGTAGTAAAGAACAGATCACGTTTATTGGCCACCCACCCCTTTGCGGCTACATGATGCTGCCTGATTCCGGGCCACCCTTATTGCGCGGACGCCCCGGTCGCCCACGCGTAGCGCGCCGCGTGTAGCGTCGATGCGCTTCCTCGATCGCGGCACTCAGCCCATCCTCGTGACTCGGCACCATCAGAAAGTGCACATGGTTGGGCATCAGAAAGTAGGCGAGGACCTGCGTATGCGCCATGTCGCAGGCGTCACGCACGAGGTCGAGATAGGCGCGGTAGTCATCATCATCGAAGAAAACCAGCTGGCGCCGGTTGCCGCGCTGCGTGACGTGATGTGGATGCTGTGGCACTACGAGTCGGGCCATCCTGGCCATTCCTGCGACCTCCATGTTCTGACCGTCGCTCTGACGGTCCTGTTTCCATGCCCACTGGTGCCGACGAGTCTATCAGCGTGCTATCCATCCGTCCCACGCGGAGAGCGGTATACCGTCCCCGGAATTAATTGCCTATTCCCGCGAACCGTACGCGAATCCCTGCTTCATAAGGCACCAATAGGTATTCTGCGATTGCGCCAGCGGAACAGAGCCCACCGCTCGGGCCTCTTCCGATCCTTGCGCATACTGGACATCTTCCAGGCGGAGGCCCGAATGGGCCAGACATCCCTCAAGAGGCAGATGGGCAGCCTGAATTTTCTCCACTAACCCATTTTCCACCTCGGCGGGGACGTCCTCGATATCCAGCGATTGCGGCACCATGGATATGCTGGTCGGCAGGCTTTCCGTTCGGACTTCCAGAGTTGCCTCGTGGTGACTCTTATCCCCCCGAACTCCTGCAGCCGTCTTGAGCAGCTCGGCCCGGAACCGCACCCAGATATGACCATTGTTCTTGTCGAAATCCGCTCGCAACTGGTCGACGGAACACAGTTCGAACTCCGCGCCTGAACCTTCAGAGTAGACGGCGCGGCATCCGCCGGCCGGCAGCAACTTGCCATACAGTCCCTTCTCTACGTAGACGAGCTCGATAAGTACTCGATTGCCGAGGATCCGCAGCGTTGGCGTCACGTTGCCCTGCAACGTGAGGCTGCCATCGAATTCACCCAGTGCGAATGCTTGTGTTCTATCGATAGCTACAGGTGGGAATGAGAGTTTCCCCGGCTGCTGCGCATACGAGGCGCCGCTGGCACCCGTCGCCAGAAACGCCAACAGCAGCACAGACCACATGCGCGGCATCACCTCCATCCTCCCTACCGTATGGCGAGGTTCTCTAGAGCTGCAAGCGGATCCCCGCGCCGCTGCTGCAAGAACATTCGGGGACAAACCTGAATCATTCCCGAGACAAGGGACAGCTCATGGCGCACCGTTTATCCGTCTTGCGCGGAGATCCGTATACCGTCCCCGGAACGCCTCACCGAGTCTAGAACAGCCCGGAAACCTCCGCCGGGCCTGCTAAATCAGAAGGTAGACCCCAAATACGGCGATCTGCACATCACATGCAGTGGCAGTGGGTCACTCTTCCTTTCGTCCGTCGGGATGGCTCGTGCCCTTGACGGCACCCCGTTCCCCCGTGACGAAATCGTTTTCCATGTATTGAACGACGTCATCGGTGGACACCACCTTTCCGACCGTACTGTTGGCCACCTTGAGTGCGATCTCGTGATTGGCGGTCGCCGTTGCAATCGCGTCACCCGTCAGCACGACGTCGTAGCCGCGCGAGTTGCCCGCGTAGGCCGTGGCGAGGATGCATTCGTCCGTCCACAACCCCGAAAGCACGATGGTGTCGATGCCGGCGGCCTTCAGTTTTTCGTCGAGGTACGAGTTGCCGTGCTCGTCGAAGTTCCAGAACATGTCCAGGTGCTTGCCGTGATAGAACCAGCCGGCGGCAACCTCCTCCTCGGTCGGCGCGATTTCCGACAAGGGCTCCATTCCCGGTGCCCCGGTAAACACGTACATGGCGTTCTCGGGATCCTCCGGGCGCAAGCCCCTCGGCCCGTACCAACGGTCCATCGCGTTGCTGATACCGTCGTCGAAGGTCCGGGTCCATGCACTCCAGACGATCCGGACTCCATCGCTTTCCGAACGGGCGGAGCGGAACGTATCCACGAGGCGGATCAGATTCGGGAGAATATCGCCCGCATAGGGCCGGTACTCTTCCTGGCAATCGTCGAGGAGCAGGGCAATCCGGCGAGGTCTCTGTTCCAGGCGCCAGGATGCCCAGAAGCTCAGCGGCTGGTTATTCGGGCCACCCGGAGTGCTGCTGTGGTTGTCCATGGGCTCGAACGCAAGCTCCATGTCGCGATGCTTGCGTGGCGCCTGCAGGGCCTCTTCCAGGGTCAGGATCCTGTCTTCATTCCGGCTCATCGTCAGACTCCTCGATAACAGTGAAAAACCACGGTCGGCCACCGCCCTGACGGCAGGCAGGTGGGTAACGCCAGGGCTGTCCCGTTCCGCGAAACGGCGAGGCTACTAGCGTCGTGCACCGCGCGTACCCGGTTGACATTTCGGCTTCCGAAGGAACCGGATGGGAAACGGCTCAAGGCAGCCCCGCCGGGGAACACCTTGTCGTGCTCCGTGGTCAGCGCCTTCGCCAATTCCTCCTTGTGCTCGCGCACAAGCTGGAGGAAGCGGTTCATGCGCCGGGCGCGGCAGCGGCGGCGTGTCCGCCAAGGCCGGGAACGCGGCGCTCGCGGCCTCGGACGGCCGCGTCGACCTCGGCCGCCTCAGCGAGCGCCACGTGACCGGTGGCCTCGTCCGTTGCCGGGTTGAATACGGGCTGGGTGCGGCCGGAGCCGCCCGCGCGAGGGTCACCGTTGATGCAGTAAACGATATTTGCATGGCTTATTGATCTGGCTCCCGGCGAGGTCCGGTCGGCGGAGTGCCCACCTCGAACGTGCGATTGAGCGGGAGTCTTGCAGAGTGCGCGTGCGATGCCAATCATGATTTACAAAGAGAGATATTGGGTATTCTTATATCGTAAGCGGGCCGCGCCGCGCGGTTCGGCAACGGGCGCACGGCGGACACCAGGTGCAGCCCGGTGAGCGTCATGAAGGCGGCGCCGAACACCGCGGAGGCCGCGAGGGCGATCGGCCCGCTGTCCGGCAGCAGCGCCACCACGACTGTGCCCACGGCGATCCCGATCAGGGTCACGGCCTTCGCGCCGTGCAGCCGATCCGGTCGCGGCGCTGGAAGGCGTGCACGATGCGCCGGCGCACGGTGGCTTGGACAGTCTCGATTGTGTCGGGGGGGTCGGCGCCGGCGCGGGGTAAAAGTGCGGGGAGTTCGGGGTCAGAGTAACGACTCCGAGCGCGGTCCTCGGTGAGTCTTTAGTCTGACCCCAAATATCCTATAGTCCAGCAGCTACCGGCGATTATCGCGGCATGGGGTAAGCGAAATCAGGTTCCTGTCCCCGAAATTCAATCGGCTCCCCCAGGGAACAGAGAGCCCGCGCTGAATCTCGGGGCGCGGGGGCATCGAACCCCTTCAGGTTCAGTTCACTGCGGACCTTGCAGCTGAACGCACTTGCGCTCTACAACCTCGCCGACCATTGGAGATACCCATGTCCCTAGCCGATGTACCAGAGTCGATATTGACCGATCTGATCCACGGCCTTGCTGATCTTTCCTTCAACGCGATTACGATCACCCGTTCCAGCGAGTCGAGCGGCCCCGAGATCGTCTATGTGAACGATGCCTTCACGCAACTCACCGGATACCCCTACGAAGAGGTCATCGGTCACACCCCCGGCATGCTCCAGGGCCCGCAGACGGATTCCGCCGTCCTGAAACGGCTGGACGAGACAGTGAAACAGGGCGAGACGTTTCACGGGCGCGCCACCAACTATCGCAAGGACGGCTCGGCCTTCGAGATGGAGTGGAAAGTGACGCCCCTGGGCGAAGTAGATGGCGTGGCCCACTATCTCGCCGTGCAGCGAGAAGCACAGATGTCCTGATCGCCGCGGACCGCCAGCGCGCCCTTCCCTGCCAGCCGCGCTTGCGCGGGAGGCTGGCGCGACTCGGGCCCGCTGTTGGCGAACCCGACACCGGGGTGTCACTCTGTGTGCCGAGCGCTTTTCGGGACGAGACCACCCTC
>NZ_LVEG02000020.1 GCF_001614315.2 Halofilum ochraceum | reverse complement strand
GGGTTTATGGCGACCAAGCAGACCCAGACGATCCGCATCCGCCTCAAGGCGTTTGATCACAAGCTGCTCGACAGCTCGGCGAAGGAAATCGTCGACACCGCGAAGCGCACCGGCGCCCGCGTGCTCGGCCCGATTCCGCTGCCGACCAAGCGGGAGGTCTACACCGTGTTGACCTCGCCGCACGTGAACAAGGATGCGCGGGATCAATACGAGTTGCGTACGCACAAGCGGCTGATGGACATCGTGGATCCGACCGAGAAGACGGTGGATGCGCTGATGCGCCTGGACCTCGCCGCAGGCGTGGACGTCCAGATCAAGTTGAGTTGATGGCGGACCGCCAATTGGCGGGCTGACATTCTGGCGTCACCGGAGATGGGTTGTTATACTCTCCGGCTTCCTCGGCCCGGGGCGGTTTCGCTGTTCCGGGCCTTGATTTGAGTGTTCGATGGGCAGGCTGCGAGCGCTGCCGGGGACCACTGGGACAGCGATCATGGCGATTGGTGTAATCGGCCGTAAAGCGGGTATGACCCGGGTGTTCACGGAGGATGGCGAGTCCATCCCGGTAACCGTGATCCACGTCGAGGGTAACCGCATTACACAACTGAAGACCCAGGAGCGCGACGGCTACCGCGCCCTGCAGGTCACGACCGGAACGCGGCGCGCGAATCGCGTGGCCCGCCCGCAGCAGGGGCATTACGCCAAGGCGGGTGTCGAGCCGGGGCGCGGTCTCTGGGAGTTCCGCCTGGACGGTGAAGAGGGCGCGGACCTCGAGGTGGGTGCCGAGCTCGGCGTCGACCGTTTCGAGGCCGGCCAGCGGGTGGACGTCAGCGGCACCAGCAAGGGTCGTGGCTTCGCCGGTACGGTCAAACGCTACAACTTCCGTACGCAGGATGCGACGCACGGCAACTCGCTGTCGCACCGCGTGCCGGGCTCGATCGGTCAGATGCAGGACCCGGGCCATGTGTGGAAGGGCAAGAAGATGCCTGGACACATGGGCAACGCGCGGCGGACGACGGCGAATCTCGAGATTGTTCGCGTGGATGCCGAGCGCGGTGTGCTGCTTGTACGCGGCGCCGTGCCGGGTAGTCGCGACGGCGACCTGATCGTCCGTCCGACGATCAAGGCGCAGCGCTGAGGGGGCTCCGATGGAACTGAATATTACTGGCGGCAAGACCGTCGAAGTCGCCGACTCGGCATTCGGGCGCCCGTTCAACGGCGCGCTCGTTCACCAGGCTGTAGAGACGTATCTCGCCGGTGGACGTGCCGGAACGGCCGCGCAGAAGACGCGGGCCGAGGTCAGCGGCGGCGGCTCGAAGCCGTGGCGACAGAAGGGGACCGGCCGGGCGCGTGCCGGGACCATGCGCAGCCCGCTGTGGCGGCATGGCGGCCAGATCTTCCCGCAGAAGCCGCGCAGTTACGCCAAGGGCCTCAACCGGAAGATGTATCGCGGCGCGCTGCGCGCGATCCTCTCCGAACTGGTCCGCGAAGAGCGACTGATCGTGGTCAATGATTTCGGCCTCGACGCGCCGAAAACGAAGAGCATGATCGCGCGCCTCGAAGAGTTCGGCGGCAGTGATGCGCTGATCGTGCTGGCCGGCGAAGACCGCAACGTCCAGCTGGCTGTGCGGAATCTGCCGCACGCGGACGTTACGAACGTCAACGGCGTGAATCCGGTGAGCCTGCTGCGCCACGAGCGCGTCGTGATCACCGTGGAAGCGCTCAAGCAGCTCGAGGAGTGGCTGGCATGAATCGCGAACGCCTCTATCAGGTCATCGAGGCGCCGCACGTTTCCGAGAAGGCGACGTACGGTGCCGACGAGCGGCGCCAGCACGTTTTCCGGGTCGCGCGCGACGCGGACAAGCGCGAAATCCGCAAGGCGGTGGAGCAGATCTTCAGCGTCGAGGTGGAGCGCGTCCAGGTGCTGAACGTGAAAGGCAAGAACAAGCGTTTCGGTGCGATCCAGGGGCGCCGCAAGGGCTGGCGCAAGGCGATCGTTCGCCTCAAGCCGGGTCACGACATCGATTACGCCGGTATGGAAGGGTAAGCGGACATGGCCATCGTCAGAACGAAACCGACGTCACCGGGACGGCGCTTCCGGGTTGAGATCAAGCGGGCCGGTCTGCACAGCGGCGAGCCGTGGGGCCCGCTGGTGGAGAAGGGCAACGCCCATACCGGTGGCCGTAACTCGCAGGGCCGGATCACGACGCGCCATCGCGGTGGCGGTCACAAGCAGCGCTACCGTCGCGTGGATTTCAAGCGCAACAAGGATGGCGTGCCGGCGACCGTGGAGCGGTTGGAGTACGACCCGAACCGCAGCGCGCATCTCGCCCTGCTGAAGTACGCGGACGGCGAGCGCCGCTACATCCTCGCGCCGAAGGGCGTGAAAACGGGTGCGCCGATCCGGTCCGGCCGCGATGCGCCGATCAAGCCGGGCAATACGCTGCCGCTGTCGAATATTCCGATGGGTACGCGCATTCACTGCGTCGAACTCAAGCCGGGCAAGGGCGCCCAGATGGCGCGCAGCGCGGGCACTTCCGTGCAGCTGGTGGCGCGCGAAGGTACGCAGGCGACCCTGCGGCTTCGTTCCGGCGAGATGCGCCGCGTTCCGGTGAGCTGCCGCGCGACCGTCGGTGAGGTCGGTAATGAAGAGCACAGCCTGCGCCAGCTGGGCAAAGCCGGCGCGAAGCGTTGGCAGGGTGTGCGGCCGACCGTTCGTGGTGTCTCGATGAACCCGATCGACCATCCGCATGGCGGTGGTGAGGGTCGCACCTCCGGTGGCCGGCATCCGGTCAGCCCCTGGGGGCAGCCGACCAAGGGTTACAAGACACGCAACAACAAGTCGACGGACAAGAACATCGTCCGCCGCCGTAAACGCAAGAAGTAAAGCGAGGGCTCGATCGTGCCACGTTCACTGCGCAAGGGACCGTTTGTCGACCTGCACCTTCTCAAGAAGGTGGAGCAGGCGCAGGCGGCCAACAATCGCCGGCCGATCAAGACGTGGTCGCGCCGTTCCATGGTGGTGCCGGAAATGGTCGGACTGACGATCGCCGTGCACAACGGACGCCAGCACGTGCCGGTACTCGTCAGCGAGAACATGGTCGGTCACAAGCTTGGTGAATTCGCCGCGACCCGTACGTTCAAGGGGCACGCCGCGAACAAGAAAGGGCGCTAGGGGATAACCATGCAGGCCATTGCCAAACTTCGTATGGCACGGGTGTCACCCCAGAAGGTGCGCCTCGTTGCGGATCAGATCCGGGGGATGCCCGTCGAGAAGGCGCTCAGCACGCTGGCGTTCTCGACCAAGGGAGCGTCCGGGATCATGAAAAAGGTTCTGGAGTCCGCGATCGCGAATGCCGAGCACAATGAAGGCGCGGACGTCGATGAGCTGCGCGTCAGCACGGTGTGCGTCGATGAGGGCCCGGTGATGAAGCGCGTGCAGGCCCGTGCAAAGGGCAGCGCGAACCGCATCCTCAAGCGGACCAGCCACATCCACGTGACCGTGGCCGACCGGTAACAGAGAGGCGAACGGAATGGGTCATAAAGTACATCCGGTAGGCATCCGGCTCGGGATTTCCGCGGACTGGAATTCGACCTGGTACGCGAACAATCGCGACTATGCCGGCTTTCTGAACAACGACATCAAGATCCGCGAGTTCATCGGCAAGGAACTCGCGCACGCCTCGGTCAGCCGAGTGCAGATCGATCGTCCCGCGCGGGCGCTGCATGTGACGATTCACACCGCGCGCCCCGGGATCGTGATCGGCAAGAAGGGCGAGGACATCGAGCGCCTGCGCCGCAAGATCGCCGACGTCGCCGGCCTGACGGTCGGCAGCGTGAAGGTCAACATCGCCGAGATCCGCAAGCCGGAACTCGATGCCAAGCTGGTGGCCGACAACGTGGCCCAGCAGCTCGAGCGTCGCGTGATGTTCCGGCGGGCGATGAAGCGCGTGGTGACGAACACGATGCGCCTCGGGGCGCAGGGTGTGAAGATCCACGTCGCCGGACGTCTCAACGGCGCGGAGATCGCGCGCCGTGAGTGGTACCACGACGGTCGCGTGCCGCTGCATACGCTGCGCGCGGATATTGATTATGGGCTCGCCACGGCGAACACGACGTACGGTTCGCTGGGCATCAAGGTCTGGATCTGCAAGGGCGAAGTATTCGACCTCGAGCAGAAGCGCGAAGCGGCCAAGAGCCAGACGACCCAGAAGTAAGGAGCCGTTGAGCCATGTTGCAGCCGAAACGCACGAAATACCGCAAGCAGCAGAAAGGTAAGAACCGCGGTATCGCGACCAGTGGTGACAAGGTCAGCTTCGGGGAATTTGGCCTGAAGGCCATTGACCGGGGGCGTATCACCTCGCGCCAGATCGAGGCCGCGCGCCGCGCGATGACCCGCCACGTCAAGCGTGGCGGCAAGATCTGGATCCGCCTGTTCCCGGACGTTCCGGTGACCAAGAAGCCGATCGAGGTCCGGATGGGCAAGGGCAAGGGTGGCGTCGAGTACTGGGTCTCCAAGGTCCAGCCCGGCACCATGCTGTACGAAATGGAAGGCGTGTCGGAAGACGTTGCGCGTGAGGCCATGCGCCGCGCCGCGCAGAAACTGCCGGTACGTTGTGTGTTCGTGAATCGGACGATCATGTGATGAAGGCGAGCGAATTGCGTTCCAGCAAAGTAGGTGAACTGAACGAGGAGCTCGTCGAGCTCCGTCGCGAACAGTTCAACCTGCGGATGCAACAGGGCGTCGGCCAGGCGCCGCGTCCCGACCGGATCCGTAAGGTCCGCCGGGATATCGCGCGGGTCAAGACGGTAATCAACGAGAAACTCGCCCAGGGTGAGTCGGCATGACGGAACAAGAGAACACGCGCGCACGCCGCGAACGCGGTTACGTGGTCAGCGCGAAGATGAACAAGGGGGCCACGGTCCTGGTCGAACGGCGCGTGCGCCATCCGCTGTACGGCAAGTTCGTCAAGCGGTCGAAGCGCTACCACGTGCACGACGAAGAGAATACGTGCAAGGCGGGCGACTACGTCGTCATCGAAGAGTGCCGGCCGATCTCCAGGACCAAGGCCTGGCGTCTGGTGCGAGTGCACACGGCGGCTGCCGGGGCGTAAATACCGGGTAATCCCGGATTCAGGTAAGGGAACGAGTCATGATCCAGATGCAGACCAGCCTCAATGCCGCCGACAACAGCGGCGCGCGCCGGGTGCAGTGCATCAAGGTGCTGGGCGGTTCACGGCGCCGCTACGCGTCCATCGGCGACATCATCAAGGTCAGCGTCAAGGACGCGATCCCGCGCGGTCGCGTCAAGAAAGGCGAGGTCTACAACGCGGTCGTCGTGCGCAGCGCCAAGGGCGTGCGCCGCTCGGACGGTTCGCTGATCCGCTTTGATAACAACGCTGCGGTGCTGTTGAACAACAAGTACGAGCCGGTTGGCACCCGTATCTTCGGGCCGGTGACGCGCGAGCTGCGGACCGAGCGGTTCATGAAGATCATCTCGCTCGCGCCCGAGGTCCTCTGAGGGGATACGACGATGAACAGGATCAAGAAAGGTGACGACGTGATCGTGACCGCGGGTCGCGACAAGGGTCGACGCGGGACGGTGCAGCGCGTGCGCGCGGATGGCCGTCTGATCGTCGACAACGTCAATATGGTCAAGAAGCACGAAAAGCCGAACCCGCAGCAGGGGGTTTCCGGCGGTATCGTGGAGAAAGAGGCGCCGATTCACGTCTCGAACGTGATGGTTTACAACCCGACCCGGGGCGCGGGCGACCGCGTGGGCATCAAGACACTCGCTGACGGCAAGAAGGTACGTTACTTCAAGTCCGACGGCGAAGTGGTCGACGTGTAGGCGAGCGGACATGGCACGACTTCAGCAGCAATACCGCGAAACCATCATCCCGAAACTGCGCGAAGAGCGCGGCTTCCGGAATGTGATGGAGGTACCGCATCTCCAGAAGATCACCATCAACATGGGGGTCGGCGAGGCGGTCAGCGACAAAAAGGCGCTCGAGAACGCGCAGGCCGAACTCGCGCAGATCACGGGCCAGAAGCCCATGATTACGCGCGCCCGCAAGTCGGTCGCCGGCTTCAAGGTCCGCGAGGGCTGGCCGATCGGCTGCAAGGTTACCCTGCGCGGTGCCCGTATGTACGAGTTCCTCGATCGGCTGATCAACGTGGGTGTCCCGCGGATCCGCGATTTCCGTGGCTTCAGCCCGAAATCGTTCGACGGTCGTGGCAATTACACGTTCGGCGTGCGCGAACAGATCATTTTCCCCGAGATCGAGTACGACAAGACCGACGCGGTCCGGGGTATGGACATCACTTTGACGACGACGGCGAAGAACAACGAGGAAGCGCGTGCGCTCCTCGACGCGTTCAGTTTCCCGTTCCGGCAGTAGAGGCGGTATCGATGGCTAAGGTTTCAATGGTGGAGCGCGAGCGCAAGCGCGAAAAGACGGTTGCGAAGCACGCCGAAAAGCGCGCGCGGCTCAAGGCGATCGTGAAAGATCCGAATGCCTCGTTCGAGGAGCGTATGGACGCGGTGACGCGGCTTCAGAAGCTCCCGCGCGATGCGAGCCCGGTGCGCAAGCACAACCGCTGTCAGCAGACCGGGCGTCCGCACGGGGTCTATCGCAAGTTCGGTCTTGGCCGCAACAAACTGCGTGAAGCCACGATGCGTGGCGATGTGCCTGGCCTGCGCAAGGCCAGCTGGTAAACGAATCGGGGAGCACGACTGATGAGCATGTCCGATCCAATCGCCGATATGCTGACCCGGATTCGTAACGGGCACATGGCGAACAAGTCGCAGGTCTCGATGGACTCGTCGAAGAAGAAGGTGAACGTCGCCACCGTCCTGAAGGACGAGGGTTACATCGCCGGCTTCCATGTCGAGGGCGAAACGAAGCCCGTGCTGACCATCGAACTCAAGTACTTCGAGGGTCAGCCGGTGATCGAGAACATCAAGCGGGTCAGCCGCCCGGGCCTGCGGATCTATCGTGGCAAGGGTGACCTGCCGCGTGTCCTCAACGGGCTCGGGATCGCGGTCGTATCCACGTCCCATGGCGTGATGAGCGATCGTCAGGCCCGTGCCGAAGGGCACGGCGGCGAAGTGATCTGCACGGTCGCGTAAACGGAGTCAGCGAGATGGTCGAAGCAACGTCGCGCGTCGCCCGCAAGCCGGTCGTGGTACCGGCGAATGTCGAGGTCGACATTCAGGGCCAGCAAATCAGCGTGAAGGGCCCGAAGGGCAGCGATTCCTACACGGTGCACGAATGGGTCGACGTCCGGCGGGACGAGGATGCGGTCCGCTTCGCGCCGCGGCGCGAAGGCCGGCAGGAAAACGCCATGGCCGGGACGATGCGGGCGCTGCTCAACAACATCGTCGTCGGTGTGACGGATGGTTTCCAGCGCAAGCTGGTGATCAAGGGCGTCGGCTACCGCGCGCAGATGCAGGGCAGCAGCCTGAAATTGACGCTCGGCTTTTCGCACGACGTCAATCACCCGGTGCCCGAGGATATCCAGATCGAGTGCCCGAGCCAGACGGAAGTCGTGGTCAAGGGCTCGAGCAAACAGCGCGTCGGCCAGGTGGCCGCCGAGATTCGTGCGTACCGGCCGCCGGAGCCCTACAAGGGCAAGGGCGTGCGGTACGAAAACGAAGAAATCATCATGAAGGAAGCGAAGAAGAAGTAACGCTTCCGCATCGAACGAGTGAAGCCATGGATAAGAAGCGCCAAAGACTCCGTCGTGCCACCCGCGGCCGCGCGAAGATGCGTGATCAGGGTGTAGCCCGGCTGACGATTCATCGCACGCCCCGGCACATCTACGCGCAGGTGCTGGCGCCGAACGGGGACAAGGTCCTCGCTACGGCGTCGACCGTGCAGCGGGATCTCCGCGAGGCGGTCAAGTCGACCGGTAACGTCGAGGCGGCCTCGCTGGTGGGGCGGCGCATCGCCGAGAAGGCGAGCGACGCGGGTGTCACCCGCGTGGCGTTCGATCGCTCGGGTTTTCGTTTCCACGGTCGCGTGAAGGCGCTCGCTGAAGCGGCGCGCGAAAACGGCCTGCAGTTCTGAACGGGTAGATCACGATGGCGAATACCGAAACGGCAGCACAGAGTGCGGACGGCTATCTCGAGAAGCTGGTCTCGATCAACCGCGTCGCGAAGGTCGTCAAGGGTGGCCGGCAGTTCGGCTTCACCGCTTTGACGGTCGTCGGCGACGGTCAGGGCAAGGTCGGGTTCGGCTACGGCAAGGCCCGCGAAGTCCCGCAGGCGATCCAGAAGGCCATGGAGAAGGCGCGCGGCAACATGAAGGACGTCCCGCTCGACGGCGCGACACTGCAGTACGCGCTGGTGGGCCGTCACGGTGCCGCCCGCGTGTACATGCAGCCGGCCTCCGAAGGTACGGGGATCATTGCCGGCGGTGCGATGCGCTCCGTGTTTGAAGTGGCGGGTGTCCACGATGTGCTGGCCAAGATCCAGGGGACGCACAACCACCTCAACGTGGTGCAGGCGACGATCAACGGCCTGTCGAGCATGCAGTCGCCCGAGCGGGTGGCGGCCAAGCGCGGCAAGAGCCTCGAGGAACTGACGGGATAACGGCCATGGCAAAGCAGAAGACCACATCCGGCAAGCTGCGTGTGACGCAGGTGCGCAGCGCCATCGGCCGGCTGAAACGCCACAAGGCGTGCCTGACCGGCCTCGGGATCCGGCGGATGCATCATTCCGTCGAGGTCATCGATACCCCGGAGAATCGGGGCATGATCAATAAGGTCTCGTACATGCTGTCGGTCGAGGAGGCCTGAAATGCGACTTAACGAGCTTCATCCCGCCGACGGCGCGAAGAAAGACGCGGAGCGCGTCGGTCGCGGCATCGGATCGGGTGTCGGCAAGACCGGCGGGCGCGGCCACAAGGGTCAGAAGTCCCGTTCCGGCGGCTTTCACAAGGTCGGCTTCGAGGGCGGCCAGATGCCGCTGCAGCGGCGGCTGCCGAAATTCGGTTTCCGCTCGCGGCTGTCGCGCGAGACGTCGAAGGTGCGCCTGCACGAACTGGCCAAGGTCGAGGGCGAGACCGTCGATCTGCGCAGCCTCAAGTCCGCGGGTGTCATCCCGGCGACGGCCAAGCGTGCACGCGTGTTCGCCTCGGGCACGATCGATCGGGCAGTGACGGTCAAGGGCGTCAAGGTGACCAAGGGTGCACGCGCGGCGATCGAAGCCGCGGGTGGTACGGTCGAGTAATCGCGGTATGGCGCGCACGGCTGCCGCATCGGGTTCCGGAGGCGTAGGCGCTCTGGGGAAGTCGGCCGAGCTGCGCTCGCGGCTGATGTTCGTCCTGCTCGCGCTCGTGATTTTCCGCGTGGGCGCGCACATCACCATCCCGGGGATCGACCCGGTGGTGATGGGGCGGCTGTTCGAGCAGCAGCAGGGCAGCATCCTGGACATGTTCAACATGTTCTCCGGCGGTGCGCTCAAGCGCATGTCGCTGTTCGCCCTGGGCGTGATGCCCTATATCACCGCGTCGATCATCATGCAGCTGATGTCGCACGTGGTCCCGAGCCTCGAGGCCATCCGCAAGGAAGGGGAGGCCGGCCGGCGCAAGATCACGAAATACACGCGCTACCTCACGCTGGCGCTGTGTATCTTCCAGTCGATCGGCATCGGCATCGCGCTGCAGGGCCAACAGGTCGGTGGCGAGGCGCTGGTATTTACGCCCGGACTCGCGTTCGTGTTCACGACCGTCGTCACCCTGAGCACCGGGACGATGTTCCTGATGTGGCTCGGTGAGCAGGTCACGGAACGCGGCGTCGGCAACGGGATCTCGATCCTGATCTTTGCCGGCATCGTATCGGGTCTGCCGGCGGCGCTCGGGGGCACACTGGAACTCGTGCGCACGGGTGAGCTCGCCAGTCCGGTGGTGCTGCTGATCGCGGGTCTGGCGATCGGGGTGACCGGCTTCGTGGTGTTCATCGAGCGCGGTCAGCGCCGGATCACCGTGAATTACGCCCGGCGGCAGCAGGGCAAGAAGATGTACGCCGCGCAGCAGAGCCATCTGCCGCTCAAACTGAACATGGCGGGAGTGATCCCGGCCATTTTCGCCTCGTCGATCATCCTGTTCCCGACCACGATCGCGAACATGGCGGGCCAGACCGGCGAGGGCATGGGCTGGCTGCGGGATCTCGTGGCGACGATGCAGCCGGGTCAGCCGCTGTACGTCATGGCCTATGCGGCCGCGATCATCTTTTTCTGCTTCTTCTACACGTCGCTGGTGTTCGATTCGCGCGACACGGCCGACAACCTGAAGAAGTCGGGCGCATTCATCCCCGGGATCCGTCCCGGTGAACAGACCGCACGGTATATCGATGGCGTGATGACGCGCCTGACCCTGGTCGGGGCGCTCTATATCACGGCGGTCTGCCTGCTGCCGGAGTTCCTGATCATCTGGCTGAACGTGCCCTTCTATTTCGGGGGGACCTCGCTGCTGATCATCGTGATCGTCGTCATGGACTTCATGTCGCAGGTCCAGTCGCATCTGATGAGTCACCAGTACGACAGCCTGATGAAGAAGGCGAACCTGAAGGGCTACAACCGCCGGGGCGGCGGTTAGTAAGGGCCCAAGGGCCAAGGGCCAAGGGCCAAGGGCCAAGGGCCAAGGGCCAAGGGCCAAGGGCCAAGGGCCAAGGGCCAAGGGCCAAGGGCCAAGGGCCAAGGGACGGCGGCAGGTGTTAGGTTTTTGGGCGAAGGCGAGCGGCAATAAGCGGTAGAGGCGCTACGGCACGCCGAGGCGCGGAGGATTTTTTCCTTGGCCCTTGGCCCTCGAAGAAACAACACGGGTCAAAACCAGCGTGGCGCGTACGGGGCCAGCCCCGGGTGGAGAAGAGAAATGAAGGTAAGTGCATCGGTCAAGAAAGTCTGCCGTCATTGCAAGATCATCAAGCGCAACGGCTCGGTGCGCGTGATCTGCCGGGACGCCCGGCACAAGCAGCGGCAGGGGTAACACGGGGGCCGAATCCGGCTCTTGCACAGGACCAGGCTGCGCCGCTATACTGCGCGGCTTCCCAACGGTTTGAGGAGACAGTGCGAATGGCTCGCATCGCAGGCATCAACATCCCGGTGAACAAGCACACCTGGGTGGCCCTGACGTCGATCTACGGGATCGGCCCGACGCGCTCGCGCCAGATCTGCGACGCCGCGGGCGTGCCGGCGGATACGCGCGTGCGGGATCTCTCCGAGGGGGAGGTTGACGCGCTGCGCAACGAGATCGGCCAGTACAGTGTCGAGGGCGATCTCCGGCGCGAAGTCTCCATGAACATCAAGCGTCTGATGGACCTTGGCTGCTACCGCGGCCTCCGCCACCGGCGCGGCCTGCCGCTTCGGGGGCAGCAGACGCAGACGAACGCGCGCACTCGCAAGGGCCCGCGCCGGCCTATCAAGCGCTGATCGCGTAACCAGTCAACGAGCGGGACACCGAGGCAATGGCGAAGACCAAGACCCAGACAACGCCACGGAAGAAGGTGCGTCGCACCGTCTCCGACGGCATTGCGCACGTGCATGCATCGTTCAATAACACGATCATCACGATCACCGACCGCCAGGGCAATGCCCTGAGCTGGGCGACGTCCGGGGGCTCCGGTTTCCGCGGCTCCCGCAAGAGCACGCCGTTCGCGGCGCAGGTCGCCGCCGAGCGCGCCGGCACGGCCGCGAAGGACTACGGCCTGCAGAACCTGGAAGTCCGCGTGAAGGGCCCCGGCCCGGGTCGCGATTCGGCCGTGCGTTCGCTGAACAACGCGGGTTTCAACATCAACAGCATCACCGACGTGACGCCGATTCCCCATAACGGGTGTCGTCCGCCGAAACGTCGGCGCGTCTAAGCCGGGAGGGCGAACGTGGCCAAATATACCGGTCCCAAGTGCAAGCTGAGCCGTCGGGAGGGAACCGATCTCTTCCTCAAGTCCGGCGTCCGCAGCCTTGAGTCGAAATGCAAACTGGATCGCCCGCCGGGCCCGGCGACGGGTCGTCGCGGTCGGGCTTCCGACTACGCCCTGCAGCTGCGCGAGAAGCAGAAGCTCCGGCGCATGTACGGGGTGATGGAAAAGCAGTTCAGCAAGTACTACAAGAAGGCGTCCCAGCGTAAAGGGTCGACCGGCGAGAACCTGCTGCAGTTCCTGGAGCAGCGCCTCGACAACGTCGCGTGGCGGATGGGCTTCGGCAGCACCCGCGCCGAATCGCGGCAGCTGGTGAGCCACAAGGCGATCACGGTCAACGGTGTCGTCGTCAACTGCCCCTCCTACCAGGTGCAGGCACACGACGTTGTCGCGGTCCGTGAGCGCGCCAAAAAGCAGAACCGTCTTTCGGAGTCCGTGGATCTGGCGCAGCAGCGCGGGATTCCGGAGTGGATCGAGGTCGACTCGACCAAAATGGAAGGCGTGTTCAAGTCCGTCCCGGTTCGTAGCGATCTCCCCGCCGAGATCAACGAGTCGCTGGTCGTCGAGCTCTACTCGAAGTAACGGAGGGCGTCAAACCGATGTCCGGTAACGTCAATGAATTCCTGAAGCCGCGGATCGTCGATATTTCGGCGCTAAGCGATTATCGCGCCCGCGTCTCGCTGGAGCCGCTCGAGCGCGGTTTCGGTCACACGCTCGGCAATGCGCTCCGGCGCATCCTGCTGTCGTCGATGCCCGGCGCCGCCATCACGGACGTGCAGATCGAGGGAGTTGTCCACGAGTACACCAGCATCGAGGGTGTACACGAGGACGTGATGGATATCCTCCTGAATCTCAAAGGCGTGGCGATCCGGATGCACGCCCGGGACGAAGCCAGCCTGTCGCTGAAGAAGAAAGGCGGCGGCGTCGTGACGGCGGGTGACATCCAGGCCGATCACGACGTGGAGGTCGCGAATCCCGATCACGTGATCGCGCACCTGACGGATCGCGGTGAGATTGAGGCGACGCTGCATGCACGCAAGGGGCGCGGCTACGAGCCGTCGACCGCCCGCGAGCAGGAAGAGGGCGAGAGCCGCGCCCTCGGCGGCCTCCAGATCGACGCGACCTTCAGCCCGGTGCGCCGGGTGTCGTACAGCGTCGAGAGTGCGCGTGTCGAGCAGCGGACCGACCTCGACAAGCTCGTGTTTGATATCGAGACCAACGGCACCATCGACCCGGAAGAGGCGATTCGCCGCGCGGCCTCGATCCTGCAGGAGCAGCTGTCGGTGTTCGTCGAACTCAAGGGCGACGAGCAGGCGAAGGCCGATGAGAGCGCATCGCAGATCGATCCGATCCTGATGCGCCCGGTCGATGATCTGGAGTTGACGGTTCGTTCCGCGAACTGCCTCAAGGCCGAGAACATCTACTACATCGGGGACCTGATCCAGCGGACCGAGGTGGAGCTGCTGAAGACGCCGAATCTGGGCAAGAAGTCGCTCACCGAGATCAAGGACGTCCTCGCATCCCAGGGGCTGTCGCTCGGCATGCGTCTCGAGGGCTGGCCACCGGCCGAACTCCAGCGTCAGGACAAGGCTTCCTCGGCCTGACCGCCAACCGGATATTGGAACTGCAGTCATGCGTCATCGCAAAAGCGGTAAGCAGCTCAACCGGAACAGCAGCCATCGCTCGGCGATGTTCCGGAATATGTCGGCATCGCTGTTCGAGCACGAGCTGATCAAGACGACGCTGCCGAAGGCGAAAGAACTCCGTCGGCATGCGGAACCCCTGATCACGCTTGCGAAGGAAGACAGCGTTGCCAACCGTCGGCTCGCGTTCAATCGTCTGCGCGACAAGGCCGGCGTGCGCAAGCTCTTCGAGGAACTCGGTCCGCGTTATAGCGAACGCCCCGGCGGCTACGTCCGTATCCTCAAGTGCGGGTACCGCGAAGGCGACAGCGCGCCGATGGCGCTCGTCGAGCTCGTCGACCGGCCCGACGCCCCGTAACGGAATCGGGTCAATCGGTTGTCCCCGAAAAGGCGGCCTCACGGGCCGCCTTTTCTCGTTGCGGCTCCGGATTGTGGCGCCTGGGGACCGCATCGCGTCGGCCGGCCTTGCGTGGCCCGTAGCGCGGGATGGCGGCCCAGGCAGCCCGCCGCGCAATGCCGGCGTTCGCCTGGTACAATGCGGATCGACCCCCGTATCTGAATCGGCATCCCAGTGCTCGATCTTCTCCTCCCGTACCATTTCTACCCGGAGGTAGTCGCGTTCTGCGCGCTCGCCGCCGGCGTCTATGCCGTCGGTCTAAGGCGCATGAGGCAGGCGGGTGAGCGCCCCGGCGTGGGCGCCGCGATCGCCTGGTTTACCGGTATCGTGCTGACCTATGCGGTCATGCACACGTATCTGGATTATCTCTCCCAATACATGTTCTGGGTCCATCGCGGCCAGCACCTGGTACTGCACCATCTGGCGCCGTTTCTGATGGTGCTGGGCGCGCCGCACCGCGTGTTGCCGTACGCCTTCGCGCCGGCGACAAGAGCCCGTCTCGGGGCGGTACTTCGCCACCCGGCCCTGCGCTGGCCCTACCGGACGGTCCAGCATCCCGTGATCGCCCCGGTCCTGTTTGTCGGCCTCATCTTCTTCTGGCTGGACGCCGAAATCCATTTCGATGCAATGTTGAGCATCGATCTGTACCGCGTGATGAACGCGTCGATGCTGATCGACGGCCTGCTGTTCTGGTGGTTGATCGTCGATCCGCGCGGCCGCCAGTCCGGCGGGCTGAGTTTCGGGATCCGGATCCTGCTGCTGTGGGCGATCATGATCCCGCAGATCCTCCTCGGGGCGCAGATCGGTCTCGCCGATGGCGTGCTGTACGACGTCTACGCGGTCTGCGGCCGAGCCTGGCCGCTGGATCCGATTACCGACCAGCGCATCGGCGGTTTCATCACCTGGATCCCGGCGGCGATGATGAGCATGATCGGGGCACTGGTGGTGTTCCGGCTGTGGCTGCGCGAAAGCACCCGGCCGGCGTCGACCACTATAAATGGAGCAAGCGTATGAGATATCCCGCGCGCATCATGGCCGGTGCCCTGCTGGCCCTGGGCCTGCTCCTGCTCAATGGCTGCGCCGAGGAAGAGCCCTGGAACCTGCGCGATGTCAGCGGCCTGATGCCGGATCTGGAGTTCGAGCTGACGCGGGCGGAAGACCGGGAGACCGTGACCGAAGCCGCATACGACGACAAGATCAAGGTCATGTATTTCGGCTTCACCAGCTGCCCGGACATGTGTCCGCTGACACTGGCCCGCTTCTCGCAGGCCCTGCAGCAGATGGACGAGGAATACGCCGACGAGGTGCGCGTGCTGTTCGTCTCGGTCGATCCCGAACGCGATACGCCCGAGCGGCTCGCCAAGTACGTCGACAGCTTCGGGGAACGCTTCGTCGGCCTGCGCGGACCCATCCCGTACCTTCGGGATCTCACCAAGCGCTACCGCACCACCTTCGGCTACGGCAAGCCCGACGACAGCGGGTTCTACGATGTCTCGCACTCCAACGCGGCCTTCATCTTCGACCGCGACGGAGAAATCCGCCTGCTCGGCCGCGAAGACGACGACATCGACGACCTGGCCGCGGATCTGGAACGCCTCGCCGAATCGGACGGGTGGTAGGGCGAAGGGCGAAGGGCGAAGGGCCAAGGGCCAAGGGCCAAGGGCCAAGGGCCAAGGGCCAAGGGCCAAGGGCCGAGGAGCGCGTCCCGCGTCTGACGGAATCGAAAAGCCGTCAACGTAGGTTGGGTTGACGAAGGAAACCCAACGCGACAAGCGGTCCGTCGCCCCGGCGGACACGCGCATCGAATGCGGCCGCCGCTACTGTGTAGGCCGGCCTTGTGCGGTCTGCACAGCCGGATACCGGCCCTGGCATTTCACCGCGCAATGCCGGCATTCCCCGGCGGCGAGTGACGGTGCACGTCTCGAATCGAATGTGGGGACGCGCCGGGGAAGGCCGGCCTACGTGGGCGTTCGTCATTGAATGGACCTCCCGACGTAGGCGCGTCTTCGACCGGGCCACCGTACCGGTCGAATGCGCGCGGTGCGCCCGAAGCGATCGAGTCTGCCGTACCGCCGGCCGCGCGCGTTCGCCTCCGGCGAAAACGCGCCTACCGCCGCTCCCGAAGCAAACCGATCATCCTTCGCCCTTCGCCCTTCGCCCTTCGCCCTTGGCCCTTGGCCCTTGGCCCTTGGCCCTTACCCCCGCTTCTCACCCCGCTGCGCGGCCTTGACCCGATCGCCCAGGATCTCACGCAGGTAGCGCCCGGTATGCGAGGCCTCGACCGTCGCGACCTCCTCGGGCGTGCCCGTCGCCACGATCTCGCCGCCTTTCTCGCCCCCTTCGGGGCCGAGATCGACAACCCAATCCGCGGTCTTGATCACATCGAGATCGTGCTCGATCACGACGATCGTATTGCCGTGGTCGCGCAGGCGGTGCAGCACCTTCAGCAACTGATCCACGTCATGGAAATGCAGGCCCGTGGTCGGCTCGTCGAGGATATACAGCGTCCGCCCGGTATCGCGCTTCGACAACTCGCGCGCCAGCTTCACCCGCTGGGCCTCGCCGCCGGAGAGTGTGGTCGCGTTCTGGCCGAGCGTGATGTAGGACAGGCCGACATCCATCAGCGTATCGAGCTTGCGCTTGAGCACCGGGACCGGTGCAAAAAACTCCCACGCCTCTTCGACCGTCATCGCCAGCACATCCGCGATGCTCTTGTCCTTGTACTGGATATCGAGCGTCTCGCGGTTATAGCGCGCGCCTTTGCACACCTCGCAGGTCACGTACATGTCCGCCAGGAAGTGCATCTCCACCTTGATCACGCCATCGCCCTGGCACGCCTCGCAGCGCCCGCCCTTCACGTTGAAGCTGAAGCGCCCGGATTTGTAACCGCGTGAGCGCGCCTCGTGCGTGCCCGCGAACAGCTCACGGATGGGCGTGAACAGCCCCGTGTAGGTGGCCGGGTTCGAGCGCGGCGTGCGCCCGATCGGGCTCTGATCGATATCGACAACCTTGTCGAAGTACTCCAGTCCATCGATGGATTCCAGCGGAGCCATTTCCCGCGTGGATCCATACAGATGATGGGCCATGTGCGGATAGAGCGTGTTGTTGATGAGCGTCGACTTGCCCGAGCCCGAGACCCCGGTCACGCAGGTGAACAGGCCGCAGGGGATCTGCGCGGTCACGTCCTTCAGGTTGTTGCCGCTGGCCGCGTGCAGAACCAGGGCGCGCTCGTCGCGGGCATGGCGCTCCGCCGGGATCTCGATGCGCCGGTGCCCGGACAGGTACTGCCCGGTGAGCGAGGCGGGGTTGCGCTCGACCTCGGCCGGGGTCCCCTCGGCCACCACGTGACCGCCGTGCACGCCGGCGCCCGGGCCGATGTCGACCACGTGATCGGCCGTGCGGATCGCCTCCTCGTCATGCTCGACCACGATGACCGTGTTGCCCATGTCGCGCAGGTTCGAAAGCGTCTGCAGCAGGCGATGGTTGTCGCGCTGGTGCAGGCCGATCGAGGGCTCGTCGAGCACGTACATCACCCCCACCAGCCCGGCGCCGATCTGGCTCGCGAGGCGGATGCGCTGGGCCTCGCCGCCGGACAGGGTCTCGGCGCTGCGCTCCAGAGTCAGGTACTCGAGGCCGACGTTGACCAGGAACTCGAGCCGCTGGCGGATCTCCTTGACGATCTTCGCCGCGATCTCACCACGGTGACCCGGCAGCGACAACTGACCGAACCAGGCCGCGGCGGGCCCGATCGGCATGCGCACGACCGCGGGCAGCGGCGTATCGTCAACGAACACGTAACGCGCATGCTCGTTCAGCCGCGATCCCTGGCATGCGGGGCAGACCTGCTGGCTGATGTATTTGGCCAGCTCCTCGCGCACCGCCATCGAATCGGTCTCCTGATGGCGCCGCTCCATATTGTGGACGATACCCTCGAACGGGCGCCGCCGGCTGACCGTGTGACCGCGCTCGTTGACGTACTGGAACTCGATCTCGCGGTCGCCGCTGCCGTAGAGCAGCAGATCGCGGACCTCCTGCGGCAGTTCCTCGAACGGCGTCTCCGGATCGAAGTCCGCGTACTTCGCCAGCGACTGCACCATCTGGTAGTAATACGCGTTGCGCCGGTCCCAGCCGCGGATGGCACCGCCCGCCAGGCTCAGGTGCGGGTGCGCGACGATCCGGTCCGGATCGAAGAACTGGTGCGTGCCGAGCCCGTCGCAGGTCGGACAGGCGCCCGCCGGATTGTTGAACGAGAACAGCCGCGGTTCCATCTCCGCGACCGCGTAGCCGCACTCCGGGCAGGCGAACTTCGACGAGAAGGTGATCTCGGCCGCGTCCGGGTCATCCATCCAGGCCAGGCGCATGATCCCGTCGGCGAGGTTGAGCGCGGTCTCCACCGACTCGGCCACGCGCAGGCGCTGATCCTCGCGCACCCGCAGACGATCGACGACGATCTCGACCGTATGCTTGCGCCGCGGATCCAGTTTCGGCGTCGCATCGAGCTCGTGGATCTCGCCGTCGATCCGCGCGCGGATGAATCCCTGCGTGCGGAATTTGGCCAGCAGGGCCGTATGCTCACCCTTGCGGTTGTCCACCACCGGCGCCAGCAGCATCAGCTTGCTGCCCTCCGGCAGCGCCAGGATCTGGTCCGTCATCTGGCTGACCGTCTGCGCCTCGAGCACGGTCCCATGCTCCGGGCACTGGGGGGTGCCGGCGCGGGCGTAGAGCAGGCGCAGGTAGTCGTAGATCTCGGTGATCGTGCCGACCGTCGAGCGCGGATTATGCGAAGTCGCCTTCTGTTCGATCGAGATCGCCGGCGACAGGCCCTCGATGCTGTCGACGTCAGGCTTCTCCATGACCGACAGGAACTGCCGCGCATAGGCCGACAGCGACTCGACATAGCGCCGTTGCCCCTCGGCGAACACCGTGTCGAACGCGAGCGAGGACTTGCCCGAGCCCGACAGCCCGGTGACGACGATCAGCCGATCGCGGGGCAGGTCGACATCGATGCCCTTGAGATTGTGGGTGCGGGCACCGCGGACGCTGATACTGGCCATGGAGAATTCCGGGAGTGTCTACTGCAAAGAAAAAAGTAATCAAGCCGCCTCGTTGCAGACGTAGGCCGGCTTGCGACCGAAGGGAGCCAGCCGGCGAGCGAGTCCGGGGCGCTTTACAGGTGCACGCCGGCTGTTGCCTTCGGCAAAAGCCGGCCTACGCTCCGGCAACGCGCCCCTGTAGGAGCGAGCTTGCTCGCGATCGTGCCCGCACCACGCATCGGCCCGGCAGGCCCATGCAGATAGCACTGCCGCGATCCCCGACAACGCCCCACCGCAACGCTCGAATGCACACCGCCCGCGAAACGTACCCCGGCGGAGTACGGCGATGCATACCCGAAATGCCTTGGGCGCCGGGAAAGACCGGCCTACACTCTGCCAGCTTGGCCCTTGGCCCTTGGCCCTTGGCCCTTGGCCCTTGCTCTGTCGCCACCTGTCGATGCGCGCGGCCAACCTGCTAATATACGCCGTCCCCGCGGTACCAGGCAAAAGCACATGCACTTTTTCACCCCGTGCGCGACGCCGGTCCGCTTGCGGCCGCGTGCGGCGATCATGACCGGGCCCGCACGGCCCATCCAACCTGCTTGCGAGGCCGATCGATGCGGATGATCGCCGCGGAATGGCGCGCGGCCGGCGCGCTCGCGGGGATCTATGCCCTGCGCATGCTGGGCCTGTTTCTCGTGCTGCCGGTGCTGGCGCTGGCGGCGCGCGACTTCGGCGGCGCCACGTCGCTGCTGATCGGCGTGGCGGTCGGCATCTACGGCCTCACCCAGGCCGCGCTGCAGATCCCCTTCGGATTCGCCTCCGACCGCTTCGGCCGCAAGCGCGTGATCGCCGTCGGCCTGCTCCTGTTCGCCGCCGGCAGCGCGCTCGCCGCGGTGGCGGATACGATCACCGTCCTGATCCTCGGCCGGGCGCTGCAGGGCGCGGGCGCGATCGCCGCCGCCCTGATGGCGCTGGCGGCCGATCTCACCCGCGACGGCGTACGCACACGGGTGATGGCCATCATCGGCATCAGTATCGGCGCCTCCTTCTCGCTGGCCCTGGTCGTCGGCCCTCTGGTGAACGCCTGGTTTCATCTGGCGGGGGTGTTCTGGCTGGCCACCGGGCTCGGGCTGCTGGCGCTGCTCCTGCTGTATACCGTCGTGCCCACTCCGCGCGTTCAGCGGGTGCACCGGGATGCCCGCCCCTCCGGCGCGCAACTGCGCGCCGTGCTCGCGAATGCAACGCTGCTGCGCCTCAACGGCGGCATCTTCGTCCTGCACATGATCATGACCGGCACGTTCGTCGCCGCGCCGCTGGCGCTGGACGCGGTCGGCCTCGCCGCGGCCAGCCACTGGGAGGTGTATCTGCCGGTATTCGGCGGCTCGCTCGCGCTGATGGGCCCCTTGGTGATGCTGGCCGAGCGCCACGATCGCACGCGGCCGGTGTTCATCGTCGCGCTGGCGCTGATCGCCGTCGCCCATGCCGGGCTCGGCGTATACGGCGATACGGTCTTCGGGATCGGTCTGGCGCTGCTGCTGTTCTTTGCCGGCTTCAACGTCCTGGAGGCCAGCCTGCCGGCGCTGGTCTCCCGGGCCGCGCCGGTTGCGCAGAAGGGGACCGCGATGGGCGTGTATTCGACCTGCCAGTTCCTCGGCGCCTTCGTCGGCGGTGTCGGGGCCGGGTTGCTCGAAGGCATCGGCGGCCCGCCCCTCGTATTCGCCGCCCTCGGCGTCGCCGCCGCCGGCTGGCTGTTCGTAGCCCGCTCCATGCGCGTACCGCCCCCCGTTACCAGCTACGTCGTCCCGCTCGATGGCGAGGCGGGCAACAACGCCGAGAACATCGCACGACGCCTGTCCGGCCTGCCCGGCGTCGAGGAGGCCGTGGTCGTCGCCGAAGAAGGCGTCGCCTACCTCAAAGTCGACCGCCAGACCTTCGACCAGACCGAACTGCAGCGAGCCGGCTTCAACAAGTAGGCCGGCTTGCGACCGAAGGCATCGCTGCGAGGAGCCGCAGGCGACGTGGCAGGAGCCAGCCGGCGGACGAGGCCACGGTCTTGTGCGGCGGCTGCCGGCTGTTGCCTACGGCAAAAGCCGGCCTACGATCCTTGGCCCTTGGCCCTTGGCCCTTGGCCCTTGGCCCTTGGCCCTGCCGCCTGCCGCCTGCCGCCTGCCGCCTGCCGCCTGCCGCCTGCCGCCTGCCGCCTGCCGCCTGCCGCCTGCCGCCTGCCGCCCGCCTGTGGCATAATCCGCCGTTCCGCCGCGGGAACCATCCACCCGCTCGCGGGACCCGGCATACGAATTCAATAACGGCGCGAATGGACCTGCGCCGCGAAGGAGAAGACCCATGGCCAGAGGCGTCAATAAATGCATCTTCATCGGCAACCTCGGTGCCGATCCGGAGACCCGCTATACCCCGAGCGGTGTGGCGGTCACGAACATCCGCATCGCGGTGTCGGAGACCTGGAAGGATCGGCAATCCGGCGAGCAGCAGGAGCGCACGGAATGGGTGCGCGTCGTCGGCTTCAACCGCCTCGCCGAGATCATGGGCGAGTACCTGCAGAAGGGCTCTCAGGTCTATGTCGAAGGCCGCATGCAGACCCGCAAGTGGCAGGATGACCAGGGCAACGACCGATTCAGCACGGAAATCGTCGCCAACGACATGCAGATGCTCGGCGGCCGCGGTGGCGGCGCCGGTGGTGGCGGCGGCGCGCCCGGTGGTGGCGGTTCCGCTCAGCGCGGTGGCGGCGGCCAGCAGGGTGGTGGTCAGCAGGGCGGCGGTCAGCCCCCGGCGGACGATTTCGACGACGACATCCCGTTCTGAGGCCACGCGCTGCATGCCGGTAGCGTCGCGGTGACGCGCCGGTGTGCAGCGACCTTGCCGGCCGCGCACGAGCAGCTATAGTTGATCGGCCGGACAGCGAACCGGCCAACGCCTGCGGGGGAGGTCGTCCGGATGATCCGGGCGCGCCCTGCGGGCCGTTTCCGCAGCACGCAAGGACGGATAACGCATGTCGCTCCCCCCGCTCGATCAGGCCCGCGTCGGCATCGTGGGCCTTGGCTACGTCGGCCTCCCGCTGGCGGTCGAATTCGCGAAGCACTTCGAGACCGTCGGTTTCGATATCAAAAGCGATCGCATCGCCCATCTGCGCGAAGGGCGTGACGACACGCGCGAGGTCACGGCCGATGAGCTCGCCGACGCCGATCGCCTCCACCTCACCGACGACCCCGCGGCGCTGCGCGGCTGCGATATCTTCGTCGTCACCGTGCCCACGCCCATCGATGCCCATCGCCAGCCGGATATGCGGCCGCTGCTGGGCGCCAGCGAGACCATCGGACGGGTGATCGGCAAAGGCGCGATCGTCGTCTACGAATCCACCGTCTACCCGGGCGCGACCGAAGACGTCTGCATCCCGGTCGTCGAGCGCGTATCCGGCCTCGCGTACAACACGGACTTCTACGCGGGCTACAGCCCCGAGCGCATCAACCCCGGTGACCGTGAGCACCGTGTCAGCGGCATCATGAAGGTGACGTCCGGCTCGACGCCGGAAGTCGCCGAGTACGTCGATGCGCTCTATGCCCGCGTCATCACCGCCGGCACGCATCGCGCCGGCAGCATCCGCGTCGCCGAGGCCGCCAAGGTCATCGAGAACACCCAGCGCGACGTCAACATCGCGCTCATCAACGAACTCGCGGTCCTGTTCGATCGCCTCGGGCTCGATACCGAGGACGTGCTGCGCGCCGCCGGCACCAAGTGGAACTTCCTGCCGTTCCGCCCGGGCCTGGTCGGCGGGCACTGCATCGGCGTCGACCCGTATTACCTCACGCACAAGGCGCAGTCCGTCGGCCATCATCCCGAGATGATCCTCGCGGGCCGCCGCCTGAACGACAGCATGGGCGAGTACATCACCTCGCGCGTAATCAAGCTCATGCTCCAGCGCCGCCTGCAGATCGTCGACTCGAAGATCCTGGTGCTCGGGCTTGCGTTCAAGGAGAACTGCCCTGATCTGCGCAACACGCGCGTGACGGATATTATCCGGGAATTCCGCAGCTACAGCGCCGCGGTGACCGTGCACGATCCCAACGTCGATCGCGATGAAGCGATGCACGAGTACGGCCTCGCACTCGCGGACGTGGACGAACTCGGCGAGGGCGCCTTCGACGCCGTCGTCCTGGCCGTCGCGCACCAGCAGTTCCGCGACCTGGGCGCCGAAAAGCTCCGCCGCTGGCTCAAGCCCGATGGCGTGCTGTTCGACGTCAAATACGCACTCGATCGCGATGTGGTCGACGGGCGCCTGTGAGGGCAGGGCCAAGGGCCGGGAATGGTCGGTTCGTTTCCGGCTTGCGTAGGCGCGTTTTCGGCGAAGGCGAACGCGCGCATTCGGCGTGCACCGGCCCTGATGGGCCCGATGCGGCGTGCGGGTACGATCGCGAGCAAGCTCGCTCCTACAGGTGAACGTGCACCGACCGTCAGGATTCATGCAGGAGCGAGCTTGCTCGCGATGATTCGCTGCACACGGCCCTGTCACGCACGGACGTTGCATAGAATCCGGATCACGCAAGGATCAACGGAGCCAAAATGAAAGTCCTCGTCACCGGCGCCGCCGGCTTCATCGGCTATCACGTCGCCCAGGTGCTGCTCGAGCGCGGCGACACCGTCGTCGGGCTGGACAACCTCAACGATTACTACGACGTCACGCTCAAAGAGGCGCGACTTGCCCGCTTGCAGCCGCATGAGCGGTTCCGTTTCGAGCACGTCGATGTGGCCGACCGCCCGGCGATGGAGCGCGTCTTCGGTGACGGCTTTGACCGCGTCATCCACCTCGCAGCCCAGGCCGGCGTGCGCTATTCCATCGAGAACCCGCATTCGTACATCGACAGCAACGTCGTCGGCTTCATGAACATCCTCGAGGGCTGTCGCTACAACGCCGTCGAACACCTGACCTACGCCTCGACCAGCTCCGTCTACGGCGCCAATACCGCCATGCCGTTCTCCGAGAGCCAGGGCGTCAATCACCCGCTCGCCATCTACGCCGCCACCAAAAAGGCGAACGAGATGATGGCGCACAGCTACGCACACCTGTTCCGGCTGCCGACCACCGGCCTGCGCTTCTTTACCGTCTACGGCCCCTGGGGCCGCCCGGACATGGCGCTGTTCAAGTTCACCAAAGCGATCCTGAACGGTGAGCCGATCGACGTCTTCAACTACGGCGAGCACAAACGCGATTTCACCTTCGTCGACGACATCGCCCAGGGCGTCGTGGCCGCCAATGACCACACCGCCGAACCGGATCCCGACTGGGACAGCGATAACCCCGACCCGGCCAGCAGCAACGCCCCGTACCGCATCTACAACATCGGCAACAACAAGCCGGTCGACCTGATGCGCTACATCGAAGTGCTGGAACAGGAACTCGGCCGCAGCGTCGAGAGAAACCTCCTCCCCATGCAGCCCGGCGACGTGCCCGACACCTGGGCCGACGCCAGCGCCCTCCAGCGCGACTGCGGTTACAGTCCCGACACCCCGGTGGAAGAGGGCGTGCGCCGGTTCGTGCAGTGGTACCGCGACTACTACGGCGTCTGATTCGCCTGCCTCGTTACCACTTGCCCGGAACGTAGGCCGGCTTGCGACCGAAGGGAGCCAGCCGGCGGACGAGGCCACGGCCTTGTGCAGATGCATGCCGGCTGTTGCCTCCGGCAAAAGCCGGCCTACGCTGCTCGCCTCGGACGTAGGCCGGCCTTGCGCGGTTCGGGACGGTCGATAACGGCCCGGGCATCTCACCGCGCAATGCCGGCATTCCCCGGCGGTCGCTGCCGGTGCATACCCCGAATGCGAGGCACGCCGGGAAAGGCCGGCCTACAACCCGTCGCCCAAAGTATCCCGTATTGCCGCGTTCCGGCACGGCGCCACTGTAGGAGCGAGCTTGCTCGCGATCGTGCCCGCACGACGTATCGGGCGCACCAGCGCCGGTGCACAGCGAATGCGCGCGTTCGCCTCCGGCGAAAACGCGCCTACGATCCTGCCGCCTGCCGCCTGCCGCCTGCCGCTCCACCTCCCGCAAACGCCCCAAACCGCGTACAATGCGCGCCCTGACGCGCATCGCAGCGCCTCCCCGGGCCCCGCCCGATGACCCCGCAAGCAAGTACGGAAAGAAGAACATGACACGACTCGTCGAGCCGCACGGCGGCAGCCTCAAAGTAGGCTATCTCGCATCGGACGCCGCCGCCGAACTGGCCGCGCAGGCCGGTGACTTCCCCGAATGGAGCCTGACGCACCGCCAGCTCTGTGACCTCGAACTGCTCCTCAACGGTGGCTTCTCGCCGCTCGAGGGCTTTCTCACGCAGGCCGACTACGAGTCCGTGCGCGACGACATGCGCCTCGCCGACGGCACCCTCTGGCCGATGCCGATCACGCTGGACGTCTCCGAGGAATTCGCGACCAAGGTCGAGGGCGCGAGCGCCGACAAACCCATCACCGTCGCGCTGCGCGATGCCGAACACGTCCTGATCGGCGTGATCGACGTCACCGACGTCTACCGCCCCGACAAGTCGCTCGAAGCGAAACACGTCTTCGGCGCCGACGACAGCGCGCACCCGGGCGTGCACTACCTCCACAACCGCGCCGGCTCGGTCTACCTCGGTGGGCGCGTGCGCGGTATCGAGGCGCCCACGCACTACGATTTCAAACACCTGCGCAACTCGCCCACCCAGCTGCGCGAGTTCTTCGAGAAGGTCGGCTGGACGCGCATCGTCGCCTTCCAGACGCGCAACCCCATGCACCGCGCCCACCAGGAACTCACGTTCCGGGCCGCCCAGGAGGCCGAGGCCAACCTGCTGATCCACCCGGTCGTCGGCATGACCAAGCCGGGCGATATCGACCACTTCACGCGGGTGCGCTGCTACGAACTCATCCTCAAGCGCTACCCCGAGCAGACCACGTCACTTTCGCTGCTGCCGCTGGCCATGCGCATGGGCGGGCCGCGCGAGGCGGTCTGGCACGCCATCATCCGCAAGAACTACGGCTGCACCCACTTCATCGTCGGCCGCGACCACGCGGGCCCCGGCAAGAACTCCGCCGGCGAGGACTTCTACGGCCCCTACGACGCCCAGGACCTCATGGAGCGCTACCGCGACGAGCTGGGCATCGGCATGGTCCCGTTCAAGGAAATGGCGTTCGTCGAGGAGCGTGGCCAGTACGCTCCGGCCAGCGAGATCGACGCGAGCGAGACCGTCCTGAAGCTCTCCGGTACCGAGGTGCGCCGCCGCCTGGAAGAGGGGATCGACATCCCGGACTGGTTCTCCTATCCCGAGGTCGTCCAGGAACTGCGGCGCTCGCGCCCGCCGAAGAACCGCCAGGGCTTCACGGTCCTGTTCACCGGCCTCTCCGGCTCCGGCAAGTCGACCATCGCCCATGCGCTGCTCAGCAAGCTCATGGAACTCGGGGGCCGTCCGGTCACGCTGCTCGACGGCGACGTCGTGCGCAAACACCTGTCGAGCGAACTCGGCTTCTCGAAGGAACACCGCGAGCTCAACATCCAGCGCATCGGCTTCGTCGCCAGCGAGATCACCAAGAACGGCGGTATCGCGCTGTGTGCCCCGATCGCCCCGTACACGGCCACGCGCCGAATCGTACGCGAGATGATCGAGGCCGAGGGCGGCTTCGTCGAAGTCCACGTCGCCACACCGCTCGAGGTCTGTGAAGAACGCGACCGCAAGGGCCTCTACGCCCGCGCCCGCCGCGGCGAGATCAAGAACTTCACCGGCATCTCGGACCCCTACGAGGAACCGCAGAATCCCGAAATCCGCCTCGACACCCAGGACGTCAGCCCCGACCAGGCGGCGCACGATATCGTGCTGAAGCTCGAGAAGATGGGGTACATTAAGTAGGGCCAAGGGCCAAGGGCCAAGGGCCAAGGGCTGAGGGCTGAGGGCTGAGGGCTGAGGTGGGGCGTGCCGAGGGGCTGCTTCTGGTACGCAATCAGATAGCGGAGCCATGGATGCGCTTCGAAGACCTGGATGTATGGAAGCGGGCCGCTCGCCTCAGTGCGGGCTTGTACCGGGCGCTCGAAGGTTCCCGCGAATACGGATTCAAGGATCAGATAACCCGGTCCGCGCTCTCTGTTGCCAGCAATATTGCCGAGGGCTACGAGCGTGACACAGACCGAGACCGCGTAAAGTTCCTTCACTACGCCAAGGGTTCTTGCGGAGAGCTGCGCAGCCAACTCTATATCGGGATGGAAGCTGGATATGTGCCGTCCGAACAGGGCCGGGCTTGGATCAAAGAAACCCGCGAACTGTCAGCAATGCTGCGCGGCCTCATCAAAGCCTGGAAAAGCACATAATCCTCCCTGAACTTTAAATCCTTGGCCCTTGGCCCTTGGCCCTTGGCCCTTAGCCCTCAACCAACGCATCCGGTATCCTACCCACCCAATGCCAACCAAAACCCCCGGGATTTCACAAGGATGAACGTAACCGTCTTCGGCTCAGGCTACGTAGGCCTCGTCACCGGCGCCTGTCTCGCCGACGCCGGCAACAAAGTCCTCTGCGTCGACATCGACCCAGACCGCGTCGAGCGGCTGAAGCGCGGCGAACTCCCCATCTACGAGCCCGGCCTCGCCGACCTGATCACCGGTGCTCGCGAACTCGGCCACATCGACTTCACCACCGACGCCGCCCGCGCCGTCGCCCACGCCGAAGTCCAGTTCATCGCGGTCGGGACGCCCTCGGACGAGGATGGATCCGCCGACCTGAAGCACGTCCTCGCCGTCGCCCGTACCATCGGCGAGCAGATGACCGCGCCGAAGATCGTCGTGACCAAATCCACGGTCCCCGTCGGTACCGGCGACAAGGTCGAAGCGGCCCTGCGCGAAGCCCTCGACAAACGCGATGCCGACCACCGCTTCGACGTCGTCTCGAATCCGGAATTCCTGAAAGAGGGCGCCGCGGTCGCCGACTTCATGAAGCCCGACCGCATCATCGTCGGCGGCGAAGACCATGACGCCATCGAACGTCTGCGCGAACTGTACGTCCCGTTCTCGCGCAGTCACGAGAAACTGATCGTCATGGATCGCCGCTCCGCGGAACTGACCAAGTACGCGGCCAATGCCATGCTGGCCACCAAGATCAGCTTCATGAACGAGATGGCCAACCTGGCCGAGCGCCTCGGCGCCGACATCGAGCACATCCGCAACGGCATCGGCTCCGATCCCCGTATCGGCTACAGCTTCATCTACCCCGGCTGTGGCTACGGCGGCTCCTGCTTTCCCAAGGACGTAAAGGCGCTCGAATGGACCGCCCGCGAGCACGGCTACCAGGCCCGCCTCGTCCAGGCCGTCGAGGCCGTCAACGACGACCAGAAACGCACCCTCGTCGACAAGGTCCAGCGCCATTACGACGGCAATCTCAAGGGCCGCACCTTCGCCATCTGGGGCCTCGCCTTCAAACCCAACACCGACGACATGCGCGAAGCCCCCAGCCGTGTGCTTATGGAAGCCCTGTGGAAAGCCGGCGCCAACGTGCGCGCATTCGATCCTGAAGCGATGGACGAATGCCGGCGCATCTACGGCGAACGCGACGACCTGACCCTGTGTACCACGCCGGAAGAGACCCTGAACGGCAGCGACGCCTTGGTCGTCGTCACCGAGTGGAAAGTCTTCCGCAGTCCCGACTTCGAATTGATCCACAAAAAAGTGGCCGACCGCGTCATCTTCGATGGCCGTAACATCTACAGCCCCGAGTTTGCCAGGCGGCACGGCCTCATGTATTACGGTATCGGCCGTGGTCGGACCAGTCTTGAAACCACATCGCACCGGGGGGCTTAAACGAGGCATTGTTATCCGGCGTAAGTGCTCGCCGCGGCAGGTTGGACAGTGAATCGCCGCGCATAAGCCGATCGGCTCCAACAGGAGATAGAGCGAGGACCGTCAGCGGATCAGGCTCCCTGCCATTCCGTGAATTGCCCCGTACGGAGGCGGCAAGGGGGGAGGGGTGGCAAACGCATTCCACCGGCCCCGGCGACAGCGGGTGGTCTATAAAGGCACCCGATCGCCTTCAAATAATCGGTAGTCAATCATATGGCCGACCGATCCAATAAGAGTCTCTCAGACTGGCTCTTGGCTCACGCGAAGGGATCTGGCCTGAAAGCGCAACTGCTGCGCGGCGCGGCGGGCAGCGCTGGGATTCTCGCCGGCGATCGCCTGATCGCACTCCTGCTTAGTATCCTTCTCGCCCGGTTGCTTGGCGCCGAGGGTTTCGGCGTCTACGCGCACGCAGTCGCAATAATGACGCTTGCGAGTGTGCTCGCCGAAGCAGGGGTTCCCACCCTTCTTATGCGAGAAGTCGCGGCAGCCCGAGTAAGGCGCGATTGGCCAACCGTTCAGGGTGCAGTACGACGCGGGTCGCAGTTAGCGGTAGCCGCCGCTTCAATCGTCGCATTGGCGGGGCTTGGTCTGCTTACAATTTTCTCCGACAGATTGCAGCAACCCGCGCTTTTGACCTTGAGCCTAATGCTCGCGATGCTGCCCATCGCAGCAGCGGCGAAGGTTGTCGTTTTTGCCCTGCGTGGGTTGAATCGGGTGTTGATCGGCATTGCGATCAATTCAGTCGTGAAAAAGGCCCTGGTGTTGGTCATTGTCGTTACCGTATTTGCGATCTGGCCTGCACTCCGCGAACCCCACGTCGCAATGCTCGCTGAGCTTTTGGGCGTGCTTGCCGTGCTCACTATCGGTGTGGTTATTCTCTCGCATAGCTGGTCGATCGAAATGGGTTCCGCGCCGCCGAAACACGAGGATCTTAAATGGCTGAAAAGCCTTCCACCGTTTATTGTTATCAGCGGCGCAAGCGTTATCAACGCGCAGATCGACCTGATAATGCTTGGAATGCTCCGGACACCCGAGGACGTGGGCGTGTACCGTGCAGTGGTTCACGGCGCAACGCTTGTCGGTCTCGGATTGCAGGTGGCAAATCCGATCCTTTCTCCTCGGTTCGCAGGCATGTACGCGTCCGGAGAAATGCGCACCCTCGAAACATTGGTACGCCGTGCCACCCGCGTTATCTTTATTGTAGCGATCCCGGTGATCGGGGCATTCTTTATCGCCGGGGACTCGATACTCGCGACCGTATTTGGTGTCGATTTCGCACGAGGGCATACCGCGCTCGCGGTACTCGGAGTTGCGCAACTGATTAATGTGGCGACGGGGCCGATGGGGATACTGTTGAGTATGACCGGAAACGAGGCAACGAACAGCAAGCTTTTGCTTGCCGGGGCCGCAGTAAATATTATCCTGAACGGCGTCCTTATTCCGATATTTGGTATTTTAGGTGCTGCAGTCGCGACATCGTGCGCGTTGGTACTGCGTAATTGCCTTCAGGCATGGATGGCGTACAGAATCCTCGGAATATCAATTATGGGCGCAGCGCGCGAATAATATGGTCGAATGCGAATGATATTGGGAGCTGCATGTAGGAAGCTGGGTAGATACGCTATGCTCGCCGAGAGTCGATGTCGACTCTCGGTCGAACGTTTTCAGGGGAGATGTATAGTCCATTTCGTGCATATGGGGAAAACGGCCGGAACGGCACTGCAGAACGCATTGATTGACTACAACTCTCGGAAAAACCGAGAGTACTACTTTGTTCCGCATCGACACACATTCACTATTTCGGACGTGCCGGTCGAAGAGTTTTGTCTGTTTACGATCCGGGATCCTATAGCGCGGTTCGTGAGCGGGTTTTACAGCCGTAGAAGGGAGGGGCTACCACGTCTTCGCAGCGCGCACACAAGAGCCGAAGCGGCCGCATTTTCGCGGTACGGGAACGCGGTTGAACTGGCGGAGGCACTCTGTGGGAGTGCATCTGATCGGGCGTGGGCTGCCAATGCAATGAACGCGATCGGACACGTGAAATCATCGTATTGGGATTGGTTCCGCGGCGAACTCCTGCTGGAAGAAAATAGAAGCAAAGTTGTCGGTGTATTGCGCCAGGAAAAGCTCTCGGAGGATGTCGGCTACCTGCAGAAGGGGCTTGATCTGGGGTCGGGACTTCAGCTTCCGGGGTCCAGTATCCACCGACATCAGAATCAGTATGGGGACGAAACTGAGCTTTCCGCGATCGCCAGGGAAAATCTCAAACGATGGTACGCCCGAGACTACGCGTTTATCGTCGCGGTCGAAGAGATATTTGGGACACCATATGCAAGACGGCCAATGGAGTAATGTCCTAATGCATGCGTAAACGGCCGCGTTTACGAGTGCGGTGGGTTGGACGGCGCCGCCCCGTCGCCGGGTGATGGCCTGTCGGTCCACCTGCTCTAGGTATTGATGGATATCCTGCGGCCGGTCCGCCTGCGGGGTCATCAGGGCACGAGCGGCGCTGGTCTCGGTGGTGTGTAGGGAGCGGCGTAGTGAAGGATAGAACACTCATACCGCACGCGAACAGGCTGCGAAGTGATAAATGGATGATCTGAACTTTCTCATTGTTGGGGCCCCCAAGTGCGGGACCACGGCGCTGGCGCAGTATCTCGGGGAGCACCCGGATATATATGTAACCAGTCCGAAGGAACCGCATTTCTTCCTATGCGAAAAGGACCGTCACCGGAAAATTACAACTCTGGCGCACTATCGCGCGATTCTCGAAAAAGGACATAACTGCATCGTCAGTGGTGAGGCCTCGGTATGGTACCTTTTTTCGGACCATGCTCGTGAGGAGATATTCCGGTACAACCCGTTCGCGAAAATTATCATCCTGGTTCGGGAGCCGGCGGAGTTCGTGGCCTCCCTGCATGCCCAGTTGGTCTTCGGCGGGTACGAGGCCGATCCGGAACTGGAAAGGGCTTGGGAGCGTGAACGGAAACGTAAGGCTGGAATCCCCGCAAACACAATCGAGGAGATCCCAGGGTGGAGAACACGGTATCGCGAACTAATTCGAATGCGTGAGTACGCGGTTCGCTATGTTGAACGGTTCGGTGATGAAAATGTTCTCATCCTGAATTATGAAGCCTTGGTCGCGGACGCGGGGTCGGTTTACCGTAAGACGCTTGAGTTTTTGGATATAGAAGATAATGGGAGAGAGGATTTCCCGCCGGTAAACGTACGGAAAGCGCACCGGAGCCGGGTACTCGGCAGACTTCTTCATGCCGCAAACAGACAAAAAATCGGCAGCGGTCTCGCGAGGCGGGCGAAGTCGGCGTTGGGCGTCGGGTCGCTCGGGATTGTCTCCGCTGTGAAACGCTTTAACATCAAAACGGTTCCACGAAGAACCATTCCCGAGCGACTTCGATCAGAAATCAACGGCATGGCCGATACGGGAGATCATGATTAAGCCGGATCTGATATATGTGGCCGGTGCCGGACGTAGCGGCTCGACGTTGTTGGATATACTGATCGGGCATCAGGAAGGATATTGTTCGTGCGGAGAGCTTAGGCGACTTATACCGGCATATTTGGCCGGCGAATTGTGCTCGTGTGGGAGGCGGCTGAATGAGTGCCCGGTCTGGCATCGGGTCGTTGAGCGATGGGCGGCGGATAGCAATCTGGATCAAGAGGGTATCAAACGATTCGCCAGGATGGAACTAGAATACACGCATCCAGTCGGCGCCCGGGCATGGTATGCGATTCTGGGCCCGATGCGAAGTTGGAGCTACCGGTGGTATCTCGATAATAAGCGGCGTTTACTCGAGGTTCTTACGAGTGACCTGGCAGGGCAGGTTATCGTTGACTCATCGAAGAGCCCCGTGAATCTCATCCATACGGCTCGGGCACTTAGGGGCGGGGTGATGGTCGTGCATCTTGTTCGGCATCCGTGGGCGGTTATCGAATCCCTGAGTCGAGGTCATGATAAGGCGCATGAGAAAGGAGTCCAAAGGGATATTCCGCCTCGGTCAAGGGTCAGAACCGCAGTGTATTGGCTGATCATCAATTGGGCGTGCCAAGTGTGTATCCGGCTGAGCCGTTGCGAATCCAGAAGGATAAGATATGAGCATCTGGTGGATAATCCGACTGACACGATCAGAAAGTTATGCGCGGATGCGCGGATTCATGGAGAGATTCGGGTGGGTCATTTATGTGCCGGTAATCGGCTGCGGATGCAACGTACGGTAATGGTCAATGCGGGCGCTGGCTTGGTCGCTGGGGCGCCGGACCGCTTGGCATACCGTCTGCTTGACCGGCTGTACAGGCATTATGGATGCTGAATGATGCGTTCGGGGCTGGTCGCCAAGGCATCCCCCGATTACGGGGTGCGAACTCGGGAAACCATGTGGGTAGGCACAAGGATGTTCCAAGGTGGATGTCGTTATCGACAGCGATATCGCAACCATATAATCGTGATCGACTGATTGTCCGGCGATGAGCGTCCTACACGTGATTACGGGACTTGCAACGGGCGGCGCGCAGCAGGTGCTCCATCGTGTACTGGTGCACGGCACGAGTGAATCTGGCCGTGTGACGGTGCTTTCTTTGGGCGACGAAGGGACTTATGGCTCCCGTATACGTGCGCTCGGTGTTCGCGTATATACGCTGGGCATGCGGCGCGGTTTACCGGGGCCGGCCGCTTTGGCTCGCTTGAACGCCGTTGTACGAAAAACTCGCCCCGACTGCATACATGGCTGGATGTACCACGGCAATCTTGCTGCGTGGCTTGCCCGTAATTTGGCCCCTGGGCGCCCCGCGCTCGCCTGGAACATCCGACATAGTCTCTCCGATCCGTCCGCCGAGAAACCCCTTACCCGCCAGGTTCTTCGCTGGAACCGCCGACTCTCCGGGGCGCCGGAGGCGCTTATCTATAACAGTCACCGCGCGCGTGAACAGCATGAGACTTTCGGTTTTTGTTCTGGGAAAGGACGCGTCATTCCGAATGGCTTTGACCTCCCGGCTTCGCCGCCCGATCTGGGTACGATGGCGGAAGTGCGCGCCTCGGTGGATCTGCCTAAGGATGCATTAGTTGTCGGTCATGTAGCGCGTTTCCATCCGATGAAGGATCATGCCGGCTTTTTGCGGACTGCTGTGCGTATTGCCCAAACGCGGGACGACGTGTATGTCGTGTTGATCGGTCAAGGCGTCACGCCCGATAACGCGGAGTTGACGGCGCTGATACCGAAGACTCTCGAATCCCGCTTCAGATTTCTGGGCGCGCGAACGGATGCGCAGGACCTCATGCGGGCCATGGATGTGCTCTGCCTGAGCAGCCGGGGGGAGGCGTTCCCGAACGTGCTTGGCGAAGCGATGGCCCGCGGGGTTCCCTGTGTCGCGACTGATGTCGGGGACAGCGCCGCCCTCATCGGTGAGACCGGTTGTGTAGTGGCGCCGCGCGACGATGCGGCCCTCTTCCGTGGGTTGACGTCTATGCTGGAGCGGACCCCGGACGAACTTCGGGCCTTGGGGGTGGCCGCCCGAGAGCGGGTCGAAGCCTGTTTTGGAATGAATATGATGATCCATCAGTACGATGCGCTTGAGCGACAGTTGCTGCGGGCGCGATTCGAGGGAACGCGCACGCCGAGAGGGCCTTTGTGAATGTGCGGCATCGCGGGCTTCTGGTCGTCAAACAGCGCCCCGGATGCCGCCGTGGTGGAACGGATGGCGCGCCGGATTCAGACGCGCGGACCGGACGATGCCGGCACCTGGACGGACGGATCGGCCGGCTTGGCGATGTCTCATCGCCGTCTTTCGATACTCGATTTTTCGCCCGCCGGCCGCCAGCCCATGAAATCGCCCTGCGGACGCTACGTGCTGGTCTTTAATGGCGAAATCTACAACCATGAGGATCTGCGCGCCCAACTGGAGCGGGAAGGTGGCTACTTCGCCTGGCGCGGGCATTCGGATACGGAAACGCTGCTTGCGGCCCTGCGTCACTGGGGGCCACCCGACGCGTTACCCCGGCTCAACGGGATGTTCGCGCTGGCGCTGTGGGACACGGTCGAACGCACGCTGTTTCTGGCCCGAGACCGTATGGGCGAGAAGCCGCTCTATTATGGCCGTAGCGGCGATACATTCCTCTTCGGCTCGGAGCTCAAGGCACTGGCGGCGCACCCGGAGTGGCGTGGCGCGGTTGATCGGGAGGCGCTAAGCCTCTATCTGCGCCATAATCGTGTGCCGGCGCCTTGGAGTATCTATCAGGGGATCGCGAAACTCCCGCCGGCGCATTACCTTGTCGTGCGCGAAGATGGCAGGGCAGTCGGTGAGCCCGAATGCTACTGGGATCTCGCGTGGATCGCAGAACAAGGAACGGCCCGGGCCGGTGGGGAACCAGCGGATCTGATCGAAGAACTGGATCGGCTCCTGCGCGATTCCGTCGGACGCCAGATGGTCGCGGATGTGCCGCTCGGTGCGCTGCTTTCCGGCGGCTATGATTCGACCGTCGTCGCGGCGTGCATGCAGGCGCAGAGTGAACGGCCGGTAAACACCTTCTCCATCGGCTTTCACGAGCAGGAATACAACGAAGCGAACCAGGCGAAAGCCGTAGCGCATTACCTGGGGACGAATCACACTGAACTCTACGTAACGCCGGAAGAGGCGATGGCGGTCATACCGCGGCTGCCCACCCTGTACGACGAACCGTTCGCGGATTCTTCACAGATCCCCACCTTCCTCGTCAGCCAGCTCGCCCGCAGGCACGTGACGGTCGCGCTCTCCGGCGACGGTGGCGATGAACTCTTCCATGGTTATGAACGGTATGTGAAAGCCGCGCAACTGTGGGGGCAAGTGAGCCGCGTGCCAGCGCCATTGCGGCGCGCCGCCAGTTTTGCACTGACTCATGCCCCCGGGCGGGCAATGGAAAAGGTGATGTCGTTGCTGCCGAGGGCGCTGCGGATCAACCATTTCGCCGATCGCCTGCCGAAGCTCGCGGAAGTCCTCGGCCATGCCAGCGGCGAAGTCCTGTACCGCGAGCTCGTGTCGCACTTCAGCAACCCCAGTCAGCTCGTCATCGGCGGCCACGAGCCGGAGACGATCCTGGGCAATCCGGGCCGGTTACCGGATCTGCCCGGTCTCCGCGAACGCATGTTGTATCTCGACATGATGACGTATCTCCCGGACGATATTCTGACCAAAGTCGATCGCGCCAGCATGGGCGTGGGCCTCGAGGTCAGAGTACCGTTGCTCGATCACCGCATCGTGGAGTTTGCCTGGCGGGTGCCAACTCACCTCAAGTACCGGCAGGGGCAGGGCAAATGGTTGTTGCGGCAGGTGCTCGATCGCTACGTTCCAAGGGAACTGGTAGACCGCCCCAAAATGGGCTTCGGTGTGCCGATCGAACACTGGCTGCGAGGCCCGTTGCGCGACTGGGCCGAGGATTTGCTGGATGAGCGGCGCCTGCGGGACGAGGGATACTTCGACCCGGGGCCCATTCGGACGATGTGGGAGGAGCACGTGTCCGGCAAACGGCGCTGGCATTACTACCTCTGGGACGTGCTCATGTTCCAGGCGTGGCTCGCGGAGACAGGGTCGTAATGACGTCACGTTGCGTGGCCTTTGTCGCCAATCGCGGCTATGCCCTGACCAGCTCCCGCAGCGGTCTGATCCGGCGATTTCTTGACGCTGGGTGGGATGTCATCCTTGTCACGGCCGACGACGCGGAGAGCCGATCGCTCTGCGCCTCGGGCGCGCGCCTGGAGCCAGTGATATTCAGGCGCGGGGGACTGGCGCCGGTCTCGGATCTCCGGGCGTTTCGCCGGTTGCTGGCCATATACTGCCGATGGCAGCCCGCACTCATTCAGCATTTCCATGCCCGACCGGTCATTTTCGGTAACGTGGCGGCCCGGCGGGTACTCGGCGATTCCGTCCGGATTGTGAACACGATTACCGGCCTGGGACGGACGTTCGCCGGTGGCCGCCTCGCGGCACGGCTCGCCGGCTGGGGGTATGCCGCCGGTATGCGGCGGGCGGACGCCGGAATATTCCAGAACCGGGATGATTACCGGCTCTTTCTCGAGCGGGGCTGGATCAGCGACGGGCGCGCGTGGCTGATCGCGGGCTCGGGGGTGGACCTGGAGCGGTTCGTGCCGGTCGATCGCAGCCACCGGAGCGATACGGCGCCGGTCGTGGTGATGCTCGCACGCCTGTTGCGACAGAAAGGTATCCTCGAGTTCGCGACGGTAGCAGCCCGGATCCGTGAACGCTGGCCGGATGCCCATTTCCTGCTCGCCGGCGAGGAAGAGCCGGCCCATCCGGATGGCCTTACCGCTGAATGGGTGAAGGCGCAAGAGCATATCGAATACTTGGGCCGTCTTGCGGACGTTCGCCCCGTGCTGGCCGAAGCCGATGTCTTCCTTTTCCCTTCCCGATATCGCGAAGGCCTGCCCCGCGTCGTGCTCGAGGCTGCCGCGACCGGACTGCCGGCGGTCGCCTTCGACGCACCCGGTGTGCGCGAGGCCGTGCTCGATGGCGAAACCGGTTGTCTGGTTTCGGAGGGGGACGTGGATGCGCTGACCGGGCGCGTGACCGCGCTGCTCGAAGACGGAGTCCGGCGCCGGGCGATGGGGAGGGCGGCACGGCGCATGGTCGAAGAATCGTTCGACGTGCACGCGATAGAGGACCAGTACCTCTCCATCTACCGCGATCTGGGGATCCCGATATGAGTCTCGCTGCGCGGCCGGTCATCATCATTGGCGCACCGCGTTCCGGCACCAACATGCTGCGGGATGTCCTCGTCCATTTGCCGGGGGTCGCGACATGGCCGGCCGACGAGATCAACTACATCTGGCGTCATGGCAACCTTCGATACCCTTCCGATGCGTTCGGGGTGTCCATGGCGCGCCCTCGCGTGCGCCGTTACATCCGGGCCCGGTTCGACCGGGTCGCGCGGCGTTATGGTGCGTCGACGGTGGTCGAGAAGACCTGCGCGAACTCGTTGCGAGTACCGTTCGTCGATGCGGTGGTCCCCGAAGCCCGTTACCTGTTCATCCGGCGAAACGGGTTCGACGCGATCGGCTCGGCCATGGAACGCTGGAAAGCCCCGCTGGATGTCCCCTACCTCGCCCGCAAGGCCCGTTTCGTCCCGCTGACCGACCTGCCGTATTATGGCGGCCGTTATCTGTGGCATCGGGGGTATCGCCTGTTTTCGCCCGAACGGCGGCTGGCCTCTTGGGGACCGAGACTCGACGGCATGCCGGAACTGCTTGCGCGGCATCCGCTTGACGAAATCTGCGCGCTGCAGTGGCGACAGTGTCTCGAGGCCGCGCATGGTGCACTCGAAACAATGGCTGCGCACCGCTGGATGGAAATTGTCTACGAGGATTTCGTGCGTGATCCGGAAGCGGAACTGGCCCGGATAACGGCATTCCTCGATCTCGATGTATCCGGCGAGAATCGTGCCGAAGCCGTCGTGGGCGTCCGGGCGGACAGCATCGGCAAAGGCCGTGACAGGCTGGATACCGAAGCGCGCCAGCGGCTCGAGCCGCTCCTCGGGAATACGCTGCAGCGATTCGGTTATGCATGAGACCGCGCGGACAACGGTGGAGCGTACGGAGGGCCTGTCCTCTCCTCAGGCCACCGCCAAACGCGGATTCGATCTGCTCGTTGCCGTGGTCGTTCTCGTGCTGACTTTCTGGCTGATCCTGTTTGCCTGGATTGCCGCCACGCTCGACACTCGTGCGAACGGCTTCTTTACGCAGGAGCGGGTGGGGCACCGGGGCCGCCCCTTTCGCGTGATCAAATTGCGCACGATGCGGAGCGACGCATCGGAACCCACGAACGTCACGACGAGCGCGGACGCACGGATCACCCGTCTCGGACGAGTGTTCCGGCGGACGAAACTCGATGAACTGCCACAGCTGATCAACGTACTGAAAGGCGACATGAGTCTGGTTGGTCCGCGACCGGATGTCCCGGGCTTCGCCGACGAACTGAACGGCGGCGATCGCTTGATCCTGACGGTGCGCCCCGGCATTACCGGGCCGGCCACATTGAAATATCGCGATGAGGAGGCGTTACTGGCGGCGGTCGGTGATCCGGAGGCCTGGAATCGTGACGTGCTCTGGCCGGACAAGGTCCGCCTCAATCGTGAGTACGTGCGCAACTGGTCGTTTCGACGTGACCTCTATTACTTATGGAAGACCCTGTTCGCATGAGTCCATGGCCGCATCATGAAGAAGACGAAGTCGCTGCCGTGGAGGGTGTTCTCGCGTCCGGCCGCGTCAACTACTGGAATGGCGACGAAGGCCGCGCCTTCGAGCGTGAATTCGCCGACTACTGTCGCGCGGCGCATGCCATCGCCGTCGCCAACGGCACGCTCGCGCTCGAGCTCGCGCTACACGCGCTAGGGATCGGGCCCGGAGACGAGGTGATTGTCACGCCGCGCAGCTTCATCGCCTCCGTTGCGTGTGTCGTCAACGCGGGTGCGCATCCGGTGTTCGCGGATATCGACCCGGATAGCCAGAATATCACCCCGGAGTCGGCACGCACCGTGCTGTCGCCCCGGACGCGGGCGGTGCTGCCGGTCCACCTCGGGGGCTGGCCTTGCGACATGGATGGGTTCCGCGCGCTGGCCGAGGAGCACGGGCTGTATCTGATCGAGGACTGTTCCCAGGCACACGGCGCCACCTGGAATGGTCAGCCGGTGGGGTCGTTCGGTGATGCGGCCGCCTTTTCCTTCTGCACGGACAAGATCATGTCCACGGGCGGCGAGGGCGGTATGCTGCTGCTCCACGACCAAGCCGCGTGGCACCGGGCATGGAGCCGCAAGGATCACGGCAAGGCCTGGGATGCGGTGTATGAACACGAGCACCCGCCCGGGTTCCGTTGGCAGCATGCGTCATTCGGTACCAATGCGCGCATGACCGAGATGCAGGCGGCGATCGGCCGGATCCAGCTGCGGAAGCTCGACGGTTGGCTTGAACTTCGCCGCCGCAACGCGGCATTGCTCGAAGAATTGCTGACGCCGCTCGATACGCTGGATGTGCCGATCCCGCCAGTTCACGTGGGCCACGCCCGTTACCGCTTTTACGCATTCGTGCGCCCGGAACGGCTCAGCCCGGGCAGCGACCGCAATACCATCATGAGCGCGCTGCAGGCGGACGGGGTACCCTGTGCGCAGGGGAGTTGCCCGGAGATCTATCGGGAAGCGGCGTTCCGCAATACCGGAATCGCGCCGGCCAAAAGGCTGCGCGTGGCGAAGCAATTGGCGGATACCGCGCTGGCATTGCCGGTGCACCCGACGCTCGGGCCGGATGAAGTGCGAACAATGGGCGCGCGAGTCGCAGCAGCAGTCCGCCAGGCAACGGGGAGTCCGTAGGTCGGGATTTAACCCGACAGGTGCACGCCATTGATCTGTCGGGCTGACCCCGACCTACGGCGTTATCCAGCCGAAGGCGATACGCCCCGGCAACGAACGGACCAGTCCACACCGCATGAAACGACACGGCGATCACGCATGACGGCTACGGAATTCGGCGCACGCATTGCACGATTCGGGCAGGCGCTCACGCACCTGCCGCGCGGTGGCAAGCGCGTGGTCCTCGCCGGTACCGATCTCATCGTGATGGCCGTCGCGTTCTGGGCGAGTTTCGCCCTGCGCCTCGACGAGCCGTTGCCGCAGCGCTTCCTCGATGTCGCCTGGCTGGTGGTCGCCGTCCCGCTACTCAGTTTGCCCGGTCTCTATCTCGCCGGCGTCTACCGCAGCGTCGTCCGTCTCATGGGCACGCCCGCGATCATCGCAATGCTCAAGGGCGCGACCGTATCGGTGGGCGTATTCGCGGGGCTCGTGCTGCTGTTCCGCTACGAGGGCGTCCCGCGCTCCAGCTACTTCATCTACTGGTTCCTCGTCGCCGGTGGCCTCGGTGGCGCGCGCTTCCTGGCGCGAGGCCTACTCCCCCGACCGGGCGTGGCGCGCCGGGATCGTCAACCGGTCCTGATCTACGGAGCCGGCATGGCCGGTATACAGCTTGCGGGGCTGCTGGAGCACGGCGATGCCTTTCGGGTCGTGGGTTTCATCGATGACGATCCCTCCATGCACGGCACGGAAATCCGGGGCGTGACCGTCCACTCGCCGGACAGGATTGAACGACTCATCAAACGCTTCGGCGTCCACCAGGTCTTCTTGGCCATCCCGTCGGCCTCGCGCGTACGCCGGCGCGAGGTCATCTCGCTGCTCGAACGGTATCCGGTCCGGGTGCGCACGATTCCGGGCCTCGCCGAGATCGTCAGCGGCGCCGCTGGTATCGACCAGTTACGCGATATCGAAGCGGACGACCTCCTGGGCCGCCCGCCCGTGCCGCCGAATACGGCACTGCTCGATGGCTGTATCAGCGGGCGCGTGCTGATGGTCACCGGCGCCGGGGGTTCCGTCGGATCCGAACTCAGCCGCCAGATCGTCCAGCGCGGCCCGCGTCGGATCGTCCTGTTCGAGCGCGCCGAATTCCCGCTGTACCGCATCGAACGCGAACTGCGGGGGCTGGCGGAAGCGGACGGACGCGGGATCGAGATCCTGCCCGTGCTCGGCGATGTACTGGACCAACAGCACCTCGAGATGGTCATGCGCACGCACGCCGTGGAGGCCGTCTACCATGCCGCCGCGTACAAACACGTCCCTCTGGTCGAAGCCAACCCGGTGCAGGGCCTCCACACCAATCTCTTCGGCACGCTCGCCGCCGTCCGCGCGGCGCAGGCCACCGGGGTTCGGACCTTCGTCCTCGTCTCCACGGACAAGGCCGTTAACCCGGAGAACGTCATGGGCGCCAGCAAGCGCCTCGCGGAGCTTACCGTCAGCGCCCTGGCCCGCGAAGGCGACAGTCCGACGCGCCTGTGTGCCGTGCGCTTCGGCAACGTCCTCGACTCTTCCGGCTCGGTCGTCCCCGTATTCCGCGATCAGATCCGCCGCGGCGGTCCGCTCACGGTCACGCACCCGGACGTCATCCGCTACTTTATGACCATCCCGGAGGCCGCCCAGCTCATCCTCCAGGCCGGGGCGATGGCCGATGGCGGCGACATCTTCGTCCTCGATATGGGCGAACCCGTGCGCGTGCTCGACCTGGCTCACCGCATGATCCGCCTCAGCGGCCTCGAAGTCCGCAATGAAAGCAACCCGGAAGGTGACATCGAGATCGAATTCACCGGCCTTCGCCCTGGCGAGAAGCTTTACGAAGAACTGCTCACCGGGGATCCCGCCAGCGCCAAACCCACCAGCCACGACATGATCGTCCGCGCCCACGAGACAGGCCTCCCCTGGCCCGAACTCGAGTCCCGCATCCAGGAACTGAAAAACCTCTGCACCACCCCCGGCCACGACAACGTCCGCGCTCGCCTCATGGCGATCGCCACAACCGAACCGCAAAACGCTGACGCGACCCCGTAGGCGCGTTTTCGCCGAAGGCGAACGCGCGCAGCAGGCCCGAAGCGCCCGCGCCCACCACAACCGAAACCGCACCCGTTTTCGTCCTTCGCAAACGCGCCCAGACTCAAGTCCCTCTCATTCGTAGGCCAGCTTTGCACGGTCCAGGGGCATTGGGTCCCGGCCGGGGAGTATCACCGCCCAATCCCGGCATTCCCAAGCGACAGATCTCGGTGCATGCCTTGAACGCGAGCGGCGCCGGACAAAGCCGGCCCACCCGATAATCCACCGCCACCGTCATTGAAGGAGCGAGCTTGCTGGAGATCGCATCCGCACGAGGCATCGGGCTCATCGGCTCCGTAGGTTGCGTTGACGAAGGAAACCCAACGCGTCCAGCGATCCGCGGGTGCCATGTTGAGTCGTTCGATGGATTACGTCTCGACGCGTTGGGTATCGCTGGCGCTGAACCCAACCTACGGTGTTCCTGCCACCTTGCCCCCACGCGTCGCTGCTGCTCTAATCCCCGCCCACATTACCCACGCTCAGGGAAGAGCCCATGCAGATCCACCACCACGGTGGCGCCACCGGTGTCACCGGCAGCTGCCACCGCCTGCAGATCACCCCGCAGCAATCCCTGCTGATCGACTGCGGCCTCTTCCAGGGCGCCGATCACGGCGAAGCCGACACGCTGGAACGCCACCGCATCGACTTCCCGGTCGACGACATCGCGGCCCTGATCGTCACCCACGTGCATATCGACCACATCGGCCGCCTGCCGCACCTCCTCGCCGCCGGCTACACCGGTCCGATCCTCTGCTCCACGCCCTCCGCCCGTCTACTGCCGCTGGTCATAGAGGACGCCCTCAAGATCGGGTTCACCCGTGATCACGATCTCATCGAGCGCTTCCTCGCCACCGTTGATGACCGCCTGCAGCCGCTCGACTATGACCGCTGGACCACCGTCATCAGTGACCCGGAACGCGAAGTCCGCGTCCGCCTCCAGCGGGCGGGCCACATCCTCGGTTCGGCCTACGTCGAGATCGACGTTCGCGGGGCAGGAGAGGCACGCGGCGAACGCGTCGTCTTCTCCGGCGACCTCGGCGCCCCCGGCGCGCCGCTGCTTCCCGCACCGGAGCCGCCCACCCGCGCGGACCGCCTGGTCCTCGAAAGCACCTACGGCGACCGTCGCCACGAAGGCCGCGAAGATCGCACCGCCCGTCTGCGCAACACCATCGAACGCGCGCACACCAATGGCGGCACCGTCATCATCCCGGCGTTTAGTATCGGCCGCACCCAGGAACTTCTGTACGAACTAGAGGCGATGATCCACGCCGGCGAGGGCGAATGGCCGCAGCTCGACATCATCGTCGACTCCCCGCTGGCCGCCCGCTTCACCGAGGTCTACCGTGAACTGCGCCCGTTCTGGGACGCCGAAGCGCAGCAGCGCCTCGAGACCGCCCGCCATCCGCTCGATTTCGACAGCCTGCACACCGTCGACAGCCACGAAGAGCATCAACGTATGGTCGCGATGCTGGCGGCGAGCGGCCGCCCGGCAGTCGTCTTGGCCGCCGCGGGCATGTGCACTGGCGGCCGCGTCGTCAACTACCTCCATGCCATGCTCGAAGACGAACGCCACCACATCCTGTTCGTCGGCTACCAGGCCGCCGGCACCCCCGGCCGCGCCATCCAGCAGGCCGGGCAGGGCGGCCAGGTCGAACTCGACGGCCACCGCTACACCATCCAGGCCGGCGTCGACACCATCAACGGCTACTCCGCCCACGCCGACGCCCAGGATCTCAGAGACTTCGTCCACGGCATCGAACAGCCGCCCAAAGAAATCCGCCTCGTCCACGGCGACCCCGAAGCCCGCCACGCACTGGCCGAATCCCTGCAGCACATCACCAGAATCATCCCAGACCCGTAGGCCATTCCCGTAGGTTGGGTTGAGCGCCAGCGAAACCCAACGGCACAACCTCTACAAAGCCCGCACGGACGGATTATCCGCACAAGAAACAACCTTCATTGCGAGGGAGCGAAGCGACCGCGGCAATCCAGCGCCAGCACTGCACCCCGGCGAGAACCCCGCCCACACGAAGTCCCACCAACCTCACCAACCCACCACTGGCATGGCCACCCGGCACCGATTACCATGACAACAGGCCGGCCAATGGCCCCAGACAACCCGAGCCCCGTTCAAGGAAGAACGCCCATGACCACTCCCCAACCCCGCAACCTCGTCTTCTGCTGCGATGGCACCGCCAACCAGTACGGCACCGTCAATACCAACGTCGTCCACCTCTACCAGCGCCTCGCGGCCGATTCCGCCACCCAGATCGCCCGCTACGAACCCGGCGTCGGCACCTTCTCGCCGCTCGGCCTCATCGACGGCGGTAGAATCGGCATCACCATCGGCAAACTCTTCGGCCACGGCCTCACCGAGAACATCGAAAACGGCTACCGCTTCCTCATGCGCCACTACCGCCCCGGCGACCGCGTTTTCCTGTTCGGCTTCAGCCGCGGCGCCTACGCCGTGCGCGCCCTGGCCGGCATGCTCGCCAAGTGCGGCATCCTATACCCCGAACAGGACAACCTCGTCCGCTACGCCACCCGCCTCTACAACGAACAGGGCAACGACAAAGCCGCCGCGGGCTTCGCCGCCACCTACGGCCGCCCATGCCCCGTCCACTGCATCGGCGTCTGGGACACGGTTGCCTCGCTCGGCTACCTCTACAGCAACCGGCGCTTCTTCAACGCCCGCCTCGGTCCGGAGGTCACCCATGCCTACCACGCCCTCGCCATCGACGAACGCCGCCCGAAGTTCGAACCGCTCCTGTGGGAAGAACACCGCGCACACGACCACCAGACCCTCGAACAGGTCTGGTTCCCCGGCGCCCACGCCGACATCGGCGGCGGCTACGCCGAACGCGGCCTCGCCGAGATCAGCCTCCAGTGGATGCTCGACCGTGCCGCGGCGGCCGGCCTACAGATCAACGACGCCGCCGAACCACCGCAGCCCCCGAACCCCGCCGGTCAGATGCATCGCCCATGGAAAACCTGGAAGGGCCGCGCCCTCAGACTCCTCTTTCTCGGCAACCGCCCACGCGAAATCGAACCCCGAGCCCGCATCCACACCGCCACCGGCAAACGCATCAACCGGACCGACTACAACCCCAAAGTCCTCCCGGACCAATTCCAATGGATCCGCTGATCGCCCAGGAAATGCCCAGAAAGTAGGCCGGCTTGCAACCAAAGGGAGCCAGCCGGCAGATCGAAGTCGCGGCCACGTGAAAGGCCCCAATCGCGAGCAAGCTCGTTCCCACAGGTACGTTCCACCGCGGTGGCAGACGTCATGTAGGAGCGAGCTCGCTCGCGATACCGCGCCCAAGCGGCATAACATCTCCATCCGCCCTCCGCCGCCACCCAGCGCCCCACCACGCATCGAAATCAACCACCCCGCAGGTTGGGTTGAGCGCAGCGATATCCGACAAACCGCGCTCCAACCACCCACTCCAAAATGTTATATTTCGCAGCCCAAGAACCGCCCCCGGCAGGACCAAGACACCATGACCGACCCAGCCTGGTACCTGGTCCACACCAAACCGGCCCGCGAAACCACCGCCGCCGAACACCTCGAACGCCAGGGCTTCGCAGCCTTCCTCCCGCGCATCCGCCGCCAGATCCGCCACGCCGGCCGCTGGCGCGAACGCGTCGAAGCCATGTTCCCCCGCTACCTGTTCGTGCGCCTCGACACCGACGTGGACAACTGGGCGCCCATCAACGCCACCATCGGTGTCAGCCGCCTGGTGCGTTTCGGCAACCGGCCCAGCGTTGTCCCCGCGGGACTGATCGAAGACCTCCGCGCGCGGGCTGATGGGGAAAACATCGTCGCAATCGAGTCCGCGGGCGAGTTCCAGCCCGGGCGCCGTGTGCGCGTGGTCGACGGCCCGTTCGCTGGACTCGAAGGCATCGTCCAGGCAAAATCCGCCCGCGACCGGGTCGACCTCCTGCTTGCCATCGTGGGGCAGGGCGCGACCACCCGTCTCAGCACGCACCATCTAGTTCCCTGTTAGCCCGCGGAGCCCTCGGGGGCGGCGCAACCGCCGACTCCTGCAACTTGCTCCGGCGGATGCCCAATGATTTAATGGAACGTTCAATCGTTGAACACTCGGAGGCGGCCTTTCGGGGATCCCGCCTTGGCGGTAGCGTGTCCGGCCCCCCACTCCGGGCCCGCTGAAACGCCCGCGATCCAATAACAATGCCCTCAAATCCACTAGACACAGAAACCCGATACCGACTTCTGAGGCTGCTGGAACAGAACCCGGAACTGAGCCAGCGCGAACTGGCTGCGGAACTCGGCATCAGTCTGGGCAAAGCCAACTACTGCCTCCGGGCCCTGATCGATCGCGGTTGGATCAAAATGGTCAATTTCGGCAACAGCCGTAACAGGACGGGGTACTTCTATCGCCTCACGCCGACCGGCATGGTCGAGAAAACGAAAGTCGCGCGCCGCTTCCTCGCCCGCAAACTGGAAGAGCACGAGCGCATTGCCGCCGATATCGAGATCCTGCGCGGAGAAGTGCAGGCCGCGCACGAAGAAACGCGCGCCTATAGCCAGAGGAGCAAAACTTGACGGACCACCTCCACGCCAGCCGCCAACGCATCCATGACCGCGAGGCCGTCATCGGCATCATCGGCCTCGGTTACGTTGGCTTGCCGCTGGTCGTGCGCTTCGCTGAGGAAGGCTTCCAGGTTCTCGGCTTCGACAACGACGCGAGCAAGGTCGCCAGACTCAACCGCGGCGAGAGCCCGATCGAGCATCTGGATGCCGCGGACATCCGCGCCGCCCTCGACGCCGGCTTCGAGGCCACCGCGGATCTTGACCGCGCAGGCGAGCCCGACGCCATGCTTATCTGCGTACCCACCCCGCTGGATACGCACCGCCAGCCCGATCTCGGCTTCGTCCTGAGCACGGCCGAGCGCATCGCCCCGCATCTGCGCGCCGGTCAGCTCGTCAGCCTCGAGAGCACCACCTACCCGGGCACCACCGAGGACGAACTCGGTCCGCGCCTGGCGCGCGACGACCTGCGCATCGGCCATGAACTGTTCCTCGCTTACTCCCCGGAGCGTGAGGACCCGGCCAACCCCAACTTCAGTACTCGGACCATCCCGAAAATCTGCGGCGGCGTCACCGACGCCTGCCGCCAGCTGGCGCTCGATCTCTACGGCGCCGTCATCGATCGGGTGGTCCCCGTCAGTTCGCCGGCAGCGGCCGAAATGACCAAGCTGCTGGAGAATATCCACCGCGCGGTCAACATCGGCCTCGTCAACGAAATGAAAACCGTCGCGGATCGCATCGACATTGATATCTACGAGGTGATCGATGCTGCGGCCACCAAGCCGTTCGGTTTTGTCCCGTATTATCCAGGGCCGGGCCTCGGCGGCCACTGCATCCCGATCGACCCGTTTTACCTGACCTGGAAGGCCCGTGAGTACGGGCTCAACACGCGTTTCATCGAGCTCGCAGGCGAGGTCAACAGCGCCATGCCGGCCTGGGTGCTCGGGAAAACGGCCGATGCCCTCAACGACCACGGCCGCGCCATCCGCGGCAGCCGGATTCTAGTGCTTGGCGTCGCCTACAAGAAGAACGTCGACGATATGCGTGAGTCCCCGGCACTGGAACTCATGGAAATGCTCAGCGCCAAGGGCGCCGAGATCGCGTACTCGGATCCGCACGTTCCGCAAATGCCCCGATTGCGCAAGCATTCCTTCGATATGGCCAGCACCCCCGTCGAACCGGGCACGCTGGCGGACTTCGACGCGGTCCTGATCGTCACCGACCATGACGACTTCGACTACGAACTGCTCGCGGAAGAGGCACCACTGATCATCGACGCCCGGGGCCGTTACCGGAACCGGTCGGCACCACACATCGTTCGCGCCTGAAGGGCATCGATCGAATCAACACGATCGATGCCGGCTGCAGGCAGCAAACGGACACGGAGGGAGAAGCCACAACCATGAAGAACTTTGCACTCATCGGCGCGGCCGGCTACGTCGCGCCCCGGCACATGCGCGCCATCCAGGACACCGGCAACAACCTCGTCGCCGCGTTGGATACGAACGACTCCGTCGGCATCATCGACAGCTACTTCCCGGATGCCGATTTCTTCGTCGAGTTCGAGCGCTTCGACCGCCATCTCGACAAGCTGCGACGCAAAAGCAACGATCGCCAGGTGGACTACGTCTCCATCTGCTCGCCCAACTACCTGCACGATTCGCACGTGCGCTTTGCGCTGCGTACCGGTGCCGACGCGATCTGCGAAAAGCCCCTCGTCCTCAACCCCTGGAACATCGACGGATTGAAGGAAATCGAGGCGGATACCGGTCGTCGCGTCCACTCCATCCTGCAGTTGCGCCTGCACCCGTCGATCATCGCCCTGCGCGAGCGCGTCGCCCAGGAACGCGGCTGGGGCAAGCACGAAGTGGATCTGACCTACATCACCTCCCGCGGCCACTGGTACCAGGTGTCCTGGAAGGGCGACGAGCATAAATCCGGCGGCATCGCCACGAACATCGGCGTGCACTTCTACGACATGCTGCACTTCATGTTCGGGGAACTGCAGGAGAACCGCGTGCACCACTACTCGCAGACCTGCGCGGCCGGCTATCTCGAGTACGAGCACGCCCGCGTGCGCTGGTTCCTCTCGATCGATGCCAACGACCTGCCGGATGCCGCCCTCCGCGAGGGCAAGCGCACCTACCGCAGCATCACCGTCGATGGCGAGGAGATCGAATTCTCTGGCGGCTTCACCGACCTGCACACGCAGAGCTACCAGCAGATCCTGGCCGGTAATGGCTTCGGCGTGGACGAGAGCCGCGTCGCGATCGAGACGGTCGCCGACATCCGCCACGCCACCCCGGAAGGCGCGATGGGCGACTACCACCCGCTGCTGCACGCACACTCGGCCTGAAGGAGTACCGGATATGGATTACAAGGTGCATGACACCGCAATCGTCGATGAAGGCGCGAGCATTGGAGCCGGCAGCAGGATCTGGCACTGGGTCCACGTCTGCGGCGGCGCAAAGATCGGTGAACGCTGCTCCTTCGGGCAAAACGTATTCGTCGGCAACCGCGTAGTCATCGGCAACAACGTCAAGATCCAGAACAACGTCTCCGTATACGACGACGTCACCCTGGAAGACGACGTCTTCTGCGGCCCGAGCATGGTATTCACCAACGTCTACAACCCACGCTCCGCCGTGCCGCGCAAGGACCAGTACCGCCCGACGCTGGTACGCCGCGGCGCCACCATCGGTGCCAACGCCACCATCGTCTGCGACATCACCGTCGACGAGCACGCCTTCATAGCGGCCGGCGCGGTGGTTAACCGCAACGTGCCGGCCTTCGCGCTCATGGTCGGCGTACCAGCTCGGCAGATCGGCTGGATGAGCCGCTACGGCGAGCAGATCCCGCTGCCGGTCGACGGCGAGGGCGAGTACCGCTGCCCGTACTCCGGCGACCTTTACCGCCTGCAGGACGGCGCCATGCAGCTCGCCGAGGCCGGCAGTCTCACGGAGGGTGGCTGACCGTGCAGTTCATCGACCTCGCCGCCCAACAGGCGCGCATCCGTCCCGAGATCGACCGGCGGATCAACGCCGTGCTGGCCCACGGCAAATACATCATGGGCCCGGAGATCGGCGAGCTGGAAGAAAAGCTGGCCGGCTACACCAACATGCGCCACGCGATAACCGTCTCCAGCGGCACGGACGCGCTGGTCATCGCGCTGATGGCGCTCGAGATCGGCCCCGGTGACGAAGTCATCACGAGCCCGTTCAGCTTCATCGCCACCGCCGAGGCCATCACCCTGGTCGGCGCCACGCCTGTATTCGTCGACATCGACCCAGCGACATACAACATCGACCCGCAGCGCATCGAGCCGGCGATCACGGAAAACACCCGCGCGATCATGCCCGTCAGCCTGTACGGTCAATGCGCGGACTACGACACGATCAACGAAATCGCCGCCCGCCATGCACTGCCCGTGATCGAGGACGGCGCCCAGAGCCTTGGCGCCACCCACAACGGCCGGCCCTCCTGCGGCCTCACCACCATCGGCTGCACCAGTTTCTTCCCGAGCAAACCGCTGGGCGGCTACGGCGACGGCGGGGCCTGCTTTACGAACGACGAGACCCTGGCCCAGCGCATGCGTGAGATCCGCGTGCACGGGCAGGAGCGGCGCTACCACCACACCCGTATCGGCGTGAACGGCCGGCTCGACACCCTGCAGGCCGCCATCCTGCTCGCCAAGTTCGATATCTTCCCGGACGAGATCGAGCGCCGCCAGCAGGTCGCCGCAGCCTACACGAGGCTCATCAACGAGCAGACCGACGGGGCAATCACGCCTCCGCACATCGCGGCAGGCAACACCTCCGCGTACGCCCAGTATACGATCCGCATCCAAAGGCGCGACGCTGTCCAACGTGCGCTGAACGAAGCGGGCATACCGACCGCCGTGCACTATCCGGTGCCACTACATCACCAGCCTGTGTTTGGACTGGCTGAATCAGGGAATCTGGAAGCGTCAAGCAAAGCCGCATCGGAAGTGCTCAGCCTCCCGATGCATCCTTATATGCAAGAATCCAATGCGGCGCAGGTGGTAGACGCAGCCTGCACGGCAGCAAACAGAATCACCGCCTGATGCATCCGGAGTTCACCAAGGATACACGGTCAATGCATGTGGTCATGCTTGTGAACAACTCCTGCGTGAACGACAGTCGTGTGATCAAGTCGGCGGAGGCGTTGGTGCATGTAGGCCATGAGGTCACCGTCGTGTGTCGTCAGTTCGGTGATCTTCCCGTACGTGAGGAGCGTAACGGTGTGCAGTACCATCGGGTAGAGCCGGTACCACTGGACTGGCCAACCCTGAAAAGCAGAGTGCGCACAGCCGTTATTGGTCGATCCCGTTTGGGCGGAGTCGGCAGCGTGCGAGTCCAGGCGCCTGATAAAACTCAAGCGACGACGCCTTCAGCCGCCGACTCCCAAAACAATGGTGAAACAGACGGTTTGGCCCGAAGCGCGGGCAAAACCACCGTTCCCGCGTCCGAGGTCACAAGTTCTCATGACACGCGTCGTTCACCTGTGTCCGGAAACGACTCCGGAGAGAACTCGCCAAAACCAGCGGGAGTTTCTTGGCGTTGTGCCACACGAAATCTGCCGCCCCCTGTAAAACGGCTAGCCCAAAAACTATTACGTGGGGTTAAACGTATCGTTCGCGGCGCAATACGCATCGCCAAGAAAACCTTGAGCAAGGTCAAGCGCCTTGGCAAGCGGATCATGGCGACGATGTACTGGTTCTCAGAGACGGACGAATTCGGAACGGCAGCTCGTCGACACATCGCGGAACTCAGACCGGACGCTGTGCATGCACACGATCTCACCACGCTGCCTGCCGGTGGCCGAGCCGCGGCGGATGTCGGTGGGTGGTTGGTGTATGACTCGCACGAACTGGAAATGCACCGGAACTCCAGCTATCCGTGGTTCGTTTGGCTTCGGCGGCGCATACTCGAACGCAAATACATCCGCCGAGCCGATGCGGTCGTCACGGTATCGGAAAGCATAGCGGATCATCTGCGAACCGACTACGGCATACCACGACCCGCCGTCGTCATGAATGCCCCGCTGTTCGACGCGAATATCACTCCGGGAACAACTGTGCGGCAGGATATCGGGTTGGGACCAGACGACAAACTGTGCGTCTATGTCGGCAACGTCACCGTCAACCGGGGGCTGGACCTGGTCGTGCGCGCACTCGCTACGATGCCCGATCTCCACTTTGCAACCGTTGGGCCACGCCGGCTGGCGACCGAAACCGAGTTGGTTGCACTGGCGATCGAGCTTGGTGTTCGGGATAGGCTGCACTTGATCGATCCGGTGGCACCGAATGAAGTCGTTGGCTACATCGGTACCGCCGACGTGAGTGTGTTGCCAATCCAGAATGTCTGTCTCAGTTACTACTACTGTATGCCCAATAAATTGCTCGAAAGCGTCTTTGCGGGCGTACCTGTCGCAGTTTCTGATCTTCTGGAGATGCGGCGATTCGTTGACGCGAACGCCTGTGGTGTAGTGATGGACGAGACGGACCCCGAAGCGATCGGGCGAGCTATCCACCAGGCGATTACCGCGCGGGCAAGGTACATTCTGTCGCCGGAGCGCCGAGTCGAACTCGCCGAGCAATACGGGTGGCCTGCACAGGCGGCACATCTGCAGGCATTGTACAGCAGATTTTGCACCGCTATGCCTCCAAAGTCCCTGGCCGATGAGTCCCGATAAATGGCGATCCTCGAGGAATACAGCCGATACCTCGAGCATTTCGGAGAGACCGTCCCCCTGCGGGAGCTCCACGAGCAACCCGAGGCGCGAGGGCTCTGCGGACTCCGTCATGACGTGGACTATGACATCGACGTGGCGCTCGAAATGGCGTACTGGGAGCACCAGGCGGGCGCTCGGGCCACGTACTTTCTGCTACCGACCGCCCCGTACTGGACGGATGAGCGATTGGCCGAAAAGTGCCTGCAACTGCAGGACTACGGTCACGAGATTGGGCTGCATGTAAACGCGATGGCCCAATGGGCGGGCGGAGAGATCGAAGATCCCGCGCAAACCATCGCCGAGCAGCTCCAGAAGCTTCGTGAATCTGGGGTTCCCGTTACGGGGATCGCGGCTCACGGGGATCGCCGTTGTTATGAACACAGCGTCAGCAATTACTGGTGTTTCAGCGAACTTAAACCATACGATACGTTCGCGAATGAAGATGGTCGAACCGCCGAAGGTCCTTATGAGTCCGACCATAATCGCCGGCGCCTGCACTACCCGGCGAGTCACGAAGCGCTGCGGCCAGACGGTTGTCGATATCCATTATGGTCGATTCCGATGGCCAAGTTCGGTATCGACTACCATGCTTGGCACCTGGAGTTTGACCGGTATTTCAGCGATAGCGGAGGGGACTGGACACGGAGTCCCGATCCACTTTCGTATGCACGCGGACAGGAGCGTTGGCAGGTACTAATCCACCCGATCCACTGGCGCGGTCCCCCCAGACTCTATTTTTTCCTTTCACCAGCCCGCTCTGGATCCAAATGGCTGAGCGAGGTACTGCAGCAAGCAACTCCGCTGGAAGCGCGCCACGAGTACATCCTGAATCAGGAATACCATAACGGGGACGCTGCCCAGAAGGCGACCGCCGCCGCGCGAATGCTTGAGGAAGAGCCCGAACGTGTCGAAACCCTCTTGGGTGATGCCTGGGAAGAAATCAGCCAGATCTCGAAAGACTACGCCGAAGTCAATGTCTACCTTCCCTCATTCATAAACGACCTGAAGCGATTCTTTCCTGCAGCAACGTATGTTCACCTGCGCCGAAATCCTGCGAACGTAGTCCGATCACTTATGCAGCGCGACTGGTATGACACACCGGAGGATCATGCACATCCCCGACTGCGACACGAGAACGTCGCCGCGATGACGCGTCTCGAAAGGGTGTGCGAGTATGTCGCCGAAGTGAATGAGCGTTTGATTGTCACGTGTAACTCCCATATCTCGCTCGAAAAAATGGCTTCAGGACCGGACGCTCTCGAAACGGAGCTGCAGAAACTCGGCATTCCGTACCATCAGCGCCTCGGCGCGGACCTGATCGGCCGCACCGTGAATGCGTCAAAATCGAATGACTTCCCCAGCTACCCGGACTGGACGATCGAACAGAAACGCCAATTTGCGAAAATTGGCGGTGGAGTCAATGTGCGCCTGGGCTATGGCGAAGTCAGGCCACGCATCGGGCAAGGGTGGAGACGTGCGGTCGATGTGTTTTGGGGGCGATTCTTAAACAAAATCAAACGAGCCCTCGGGAATAGGCCGAAGACAGGTCAATACCCTGAGAATATCCGGATAAATTCGGATCGACTCTATTGTGGGAACTGCGACGTATCCTTTGCGGCGGGTAAGATGGTTGTCGTACCGTATGGAGAGGGTCGTCATGCGTACGTGACGATCGGGGGGAGTCGCTGGAACGAGATGGCTACGACCAAGAACACCGCTTCCGGATGGCCGACGCCATATATGATGTATATACAAGGCGAACTCCGGAAGGAGGCGCCGCGCAATTCATGCGTGACAATCTGGGCATTGAGCTACGCGAAGGATGGAAAACAGATCTACAAACGACGGATTGGGGTACTGGATAAGAATCGAGAAAGCATCAAATTTGCTTTTGCGCCACATCCGTCAAGTCACCGTTTCGACGTCGCATTACATATTTCGAAGTCTGAGTCAGCGTCCAAGGTGGATTTAGGCGGCCTCGAACTCAGGTATAAATCCTATGGTTAATATGCTGCGCGCCTTACAGGGCGTGTAAAGCAAACGGAAGGTCGGAAAATTGCGTAATTTTCGCCCCTTGAATCTCCCTTGCTCGCGCGACCGGCGACTAGGCCTTTGTCTAGCGAACGTTAGCGCAGGAACCGACGGACATCCCTGCGACCAACACTGTGAATTAGAACGCTGAGCCAACGAGGATTCGCATGGCCTGTCGATTGGACTGAACGGTCGTATAAGGATTATATGGGTCCGTCGTTTTGACGGCGGGCTTCAGTCCAGTGTCCATTAGCGCTGCCGAATCCAATATGGTCCTGCTATGAGCGTACGTAGCGCGCACCAATAGCCCGTCGCCGGATCACTGATCCGGCGACACGCGTCTATCCCGATGTAGTTCGGTTGGGCCAGCTGGATTGAGTGGCCACGACTGTGACGAGACATATAGAGATCTGATGACATGACCCGAGACCCTGGTTCTCAAAACGACTATACAATGCAGAAAAAACGCGATGGTGCGATCCCGTTTGAATTCCTGCTGGATTTCTTTCGATTCCTGTACCGAAATCGAGATCTAATCGAGGTAATCACGTACGCGGACCTTTGCTGGCAAGGTGACGAGAATTACGAAGAACACTATATTGATGAGTGGAAAAGATGGAAAGAAGGGCTGAAGAGCGGGCGAATAGATCGAAGTAAGATTTACCTTCTTATCCAGCATGATGTTGATAACAATCCGGACCGCACTACAGCCGCGATAGAAGCCGAGCGGAGTTTTGGTCTGCGATCGAACGTCATGATATTCAATGAGGCGCTAGAGCGAGTCACGTTGGCGAAGCAGGGCATTGTTCGGAAAAAGCCTTATCCAATCTGCTATGAGACTCTTAAGCAGGCTGAACGCGAGGGGTTCGTGATTGGTTATCACTCGAACGCCGTCGAGAGAGCGGAATTTGATCTGGACAAAGCGCAAGAAATATTGCGATCGGATTATGCGCGCCTGAAGGAAGAGTTTAACATTGAATTCTTCTCACCTCATGGCGGCGTTCGTGGTGCTGACGGACAATCCAATGCCGCAATTGAGTTGCCACCTGATCTTCGAAGTAAGTTGAAATGGGTACACAATCGGCACACCGTCCGGGTCGACGGAGGTTATAGCGATGGTGGAATGAACGGTCAACGGGTCGACGTAGCGTCTAGGGACCCGAGGCGATTTATCGAAACGATGCGACCCGGTGGCCGTTATAGAATCCTTTTGCATCCGCAATATTATGCGACCCCTTACTCGGAGACGGCCCGGCTGGCGTCGGCGAAGTGGTACCAGGAAATAATTGCAATGTATGGTCGTGGAGAGTGGGGAGAAGCGGTCTGGCCGGACACGTTGGTGAGGAAGCCGCGTGGTGTTCGATCGAAAGGGAGAGGAACGTGGCTGAAGCGATTTGCAGACGTCGCATTGAGGAACAATCCAACAGTCGACAAGTATAAGCAGGCGTGCTCGCCGCCGGTGTTTATCGGCGGTGATGGCCGGTCCGGGACCACCCTGGCCTCGGTAATCCTTGATTCGCACTCCGAGATGGCGATCGGACCAGAGTTGCACTTTAATGGGAAAAAACTTCCCAATCTCGGTCCCTATATCATGAGATGCCTCGTCGCGCGATCCACAAAGGGGGGGAGTAGTGTCCGCCATGGCAGCAGGACAGATGATGAAGATGCGAAGCCGGGTATTCAATTTATTAACCGTTGTTCGCGAGCCGGTATTTCGCCGAACAGTTTGCGCGACATAATACGGCGCGTGTCTCAAGAGCGTAATTCGGATATCGAGTCCTTCGAGGATCGCTGCGCGCTAGTGGAGCGGTTGGGCCAGTATGCGGCGCGCGAGAGTCGCGCGAGTAGATGGGGCTTTAAAATTATGCGGGAGGTGAAGAACCTCACAAGATACGGCGGGATGTGGCCCGAAGCCTGTTACCTCCACGTAATTCGGGACGGTCGAGATGTCGCTGCTTCGCAACTGGCTGAACATGGTTCGTGGGGCTACCGCGATATAGAGGCGGCTGCAGAAGGATGGGTCGCATTGGTAGAGGGAGCTCGCTCGTCGAGTGCTGGCCTTAAGTATCGAGAAGTAAGGTACGAAGATATCGTCTCGTCGCCGCGGGAAACGTTGGGGCCGATCATGAATTGGCTCGGGGAAGGCTGGCAAGAGGCTCTCTTGTCCCACCAGGAAAATGAACACTCCGTAGTGTCTTCCAGTGTTGCCCACCCGAGTAAAGCGCAGGTGGCTCAACCGATTAATGGAACCTCGGTTGGACGATACAAAAGGGATCTTTCGCCGGAAGAAATCGCGAGATTCGACGCGATTGCGGGCGATTTACTCGTCAACCTTGGCTATGACCTCCATGAGCCTGCCGGAGAATGCTGACCCGGCGCCAGTATGCGGGCCAACGCTAAAACTATACGGGGGGCGCAGCACTCCCGTCCGAGTGTGATAGAAGTTGGAGCAGCCGCGCAGACGACCGTCGCTGCGTCGATTCATTGGATCCGCAGCGGGTCCGGGACAGATCCGTGGCTCTGGTCGGATCGAAATGGAGACGATTGATGCTGTTCCGGGACATGTAAGTGAGAGGGCATAAAGGGACATGAACGCGAAACCGATGAATGAGCAAGCCGAAGAAGGTAACGAAGTTCTCGTAGACTTCGCGCTTGATAATGCGATTTGCAGGACCAGCAGAAAGTGTTCGCGGATGGTAGGTAAATCGCGTGAGCGACTTGGCAATGGAAATTATATAAGTGGTAAGGAGGATGAACCGCCAAAGGTCGTTGCAGCCGTCCTCCGTCTGAGCGGGGTGACGCATGAGCAATATCGGGAAGCGGTACGAAAGAGATCAAAGGGTGAGTCACTACGGCAGGCGAAGAAAGCCGAGAAGTTCGGTATCCGTTGCGCGCCTTTTGATCGCCGTCTATTCGTTCCGGATATCCACGAAATCAATGAATCCAAGGCTGTCCGGAGTGGTGGTGCAATGCGCGATTCGTATCACAAGACGGTTGAGGAACTGGGGGGATGGCCTGATTCTTATCACCGTTGGAGTGAGCCGGCGTGCACGAAACACTATGACATCTGGTGGGGAGCGTTCGAATCGGTTGAAGGCTATTCCCAGGGGCGCGTGCAGACTGATGAAAAATTGGTCGCTTATATTGATCTCCGGCGATTAGGGAACTTCGCCTTGTACTCGCTGATTATCGGTCATGGCGATTATCTGAAAACCGGGGTCATGTACCGCTTGCATCTCGCGATTATGGAATGGTTATTGGATCCGAATAATCCGCATGCGACGGGATTGGACTACCTAGTGTACGCAGGATTTTACCAAGGCGGTGAAGGGCTGCAGCACTGGAAGCGTAAGTTTTTATTTGAGCCAGCTCGTATGTACGAAGTGGAACGCGATGAAAGCGACCAGCCAGATCCAAAATCGGAGACTGTTATCGAAAAAATAAGACGTGCCGGAAAAACATTTCTGGGTCGAGCATAGGAGAGGGCGAAGTGCGTGCGCGTATCAAGACGTATGCGGTTCTTGCGCGACGTGTGTTCTCCGATGGAATTTGGCAGCAGCGGAAGTGGTCGATCCCTGTTGTAGGACTGAGCATATGGGGGCTGGTGGCTCAGTTCAGTGCGCTGGGCGTGGCGGCGCATTACGTTGGTCGGGTGCAGTCGGGCGCAACACTTGTGCCGGGCGTGCAGGGATTGGACGCACTATCTCCGGTCGGGATCGGTTTGTCCGTGTTTATGATCCTGGGGCTTCTCGCTTCCGGAGCGTTAGCGGAGTTCTTGGCGAAAGTGCTTTCGGTAAAGGTTCGCCGTGGGTATGCAGAGTACTGCATCCGAAGAGTCCTACGGGCGCTGGAACGCGCATACGACGTGAGCCAGGTCAAGAAGTTGGACTTTGGCAACAGGAATGACGCGGACAGACTGCTATACAGATCGATAAAAGGGTATGCGACGACGAATGGGCGAGTTGTCTACGTATTCCTCGGAGCCGTATTGCCAGGTTTGATGCTGAGCGTGGGAGGAGTGATCCTGTTTGCGCTGGATCCTGTGGTCACAATGGCGTTGACCGTGGTAGGTGCGGTATCAGTAAAATTCCAGGGGCAAACGAGCATGAAAGCCGCAAAGATCAACGAGGTGTGGGAACGGAGCGAAGCAGGGGCGGCAAAGGCGTACCGAAACGCCGTAAAAGCGCGTGGTTCGAGGTCGGCAACGGAAGGAGACTCTCGGTCGACCTATAGTGATCCTCTGAAAAGTCCTGAAGTCGTGCGAAACCTTAATTCACGAGACGACCGGTTGAAGGTGATTGCCGAAAGCAGCCTAATAAGCGGAATCACGTTGATCGCTGCGGTTACGGTGCTTTTTGTGAGCTTGGCGTATCGCGTCGGAGGTGGGACTGTTGAGTGGGGCATGGTCATTTTGTACTTCCTCGTTTTGCAACGGACATTTTCGGGCCTCAAGGGTTTGATGGCGGCCATCACTAACATCAATAGGTTTTATAGCCAAGTATCGAGGTACTACAAGATTGTCGATACTCTGGAAGGCCAGCAGTCTTTACAGCCGTAGCGATCACTGTGCTGATTCCGTACGTACCCGACAAACGGGGTCGCCGGGGAACCCGATTATGGTAGGTCATGGCGGCGATTCTGTGTGTCTTCTTGATGGTTGGGAATGGCGTCTTTCGGCGCAATGTCTCGTCCAGCGTCTGTGTGCTCGTACTTCCGATTGAATAGATAGCCGTGCTGGCGGCAGGTACGTTTTTACAACTCTCCGAAGACGTCGAGGTCGTGCTGGATCCGGGGGGTGACCGGGTGCGCGTGCCAGGTTCGATTGGCTAGTGACGCGCCGAGCTCGAGCTGGTACGCGCTGATCTTTCCGCCGGTGCGTGTCCGGCGGCGTTGCCCCGCGCATGAGCGCGCGGATCACCATGTCCGGTTGAACTGCGAGCGTAACCGCGGTACCTCTCAACTACACGCCCTGTCGCGTCTTCTGGGGTGGCGAAAAACGGTGAGGCACCATCTCTAGTGCAGGTCCGGGTACTAGTATTTCCCGATTCGTTTGATGCGCTGCAACTGACGGGGCAGGAGGGTTAATGTCAATAGACTGGAGTTTAGAAAATGGGAAAGGAACAACAATCGGATTTCTACGATTCGAGGATGGATCGTGTATTGGTGCCTTATGAAGAATCACCATGGCGGCCGATATACGATACCGTTGTGGAGTTTCTCCATCAGTGGAACCCGGCCGGACCAATATTGGATGTGGGATGCGGAACGGGACGTTGCGCGGAGGCATTGCGTAGAGCCGGATTTGTAAATTATCAAGGTATTGATTTTTCCGGCGTTCGGATTAATGAAGCGCAAGACTACGTCCCATCGTTCACGTTTAAACAAATGGATGTGTTTTCGGCTGACGCGGAGCATCTATTTGCGGAGCATGGAACATTTATCATAACCGAAGTGTTAGAACATATTACGAAAGATCGGGAGCTTATCAGGCGGCTGCCTCGCGGGTCCAAGGTGATTATAAGCGTTCCAAATTATGACTCTGCGGGGCACGTTCGGACATTCTCGAGCGCGCGGGATATTGATGCGAGATACTCTGATCTTCTCGATTTCGACGCGGACCTTCTTAAAGAGATAAGCAGGCCGAAACGGCCTGAGCGACTGGTGTGGGTACGAGGAGCAGTGCGCCGATAGCGTGTGGTGGCCGTCGCGGAGGTATTGCGACAGATTGGCAGTGACGCAGGGTGGGTGTGTTTATTGAAACGATGACAATCGAATTATGATCGTGTGTTGCGAGTGTGCGGAACGACTGGTGAGAGGCGGCGAGTTAGGTCGGGCGATCTGGCCTAACGGCGGTACCGGATTTGCAAGTGTCATGATCAGTTCGGAGTCAGCGATCTTGATCAATCGGGTGATCCCGCGCTGTCTCGGGTAATCGGGTCTATGAAGGTATTGCGGTGAATATTTACGACGTCAGTGTTGGAGAGTCTAAATTCGTATGGTGGTCGATGATCGAACTCGATCAACGGTAGAGCAATTACAATCCTGAGCATGGCGGATGGGCCGGGGTTGGTGTCGGATACATAAGCAACTACTTTATTCGGAACCGAGTGTGGACAGGGAAACCAACGGCATTCTACATATAACGACGGTTCATCGACGCGATGATGCCCGTATCCGGGGCAAGGAGTTACGTGTGCTGACGCAGGCTTGGCCACGCCGGTGCATGCTCATGGTCGCGGATGGAGCGGGTTGTGTTGATCGCGAGTACGCAGGCTGTCGGAGTATCGATGTCGGTATCCTGCCAAGTGGTCGGTTCGGCCGATCAGTAGTTGGAGGTTGGCGTGTTGTTCAGCATGTTAGACGGCTTCGGCCGGTCGTCGTGCATTTCCACGATCCCGAGTTGATTCCGCCGTGCCTGATCCTGTCTCTGCTGGGGTACCGGGTGATTTATGATGTGCATGAGGACGTGCCCCGGCAGATTCTCGCGAAAGCCTGGTTGCCGCGGCCGCTGCGGCGGCCGGTGGGGTGGTTGTTCGCGGGGGTTGAGTGGGTGGCTGGGCGGGTGTTTACGGGGGTCGTTGCGGCGACGCCGCTGATTGCCCGAAGATTCCCCGCCGGCAAGATCGCGGTGGTGCAGAATTTCCCCATCCTGTCGGAACTGGCTCCGGCGGAGGCCATACCCTATGCCCGACGCCCGCCGGATTTCGTGTACGTCGGCGCAATTGAGGCCATCCGCGGGGCTCGGGAGATGGTTCGCGCGCTGGTTCACCTGCCCGAATCGGGAGGTGCCCGGCTGCAGCTCGCCGGTGCGATCCGACCGGACGCGCTGGAAGCGGAAATGCGGGCGGATGCCGCGTGGTCGCGGGTCGTTTTCCATGGGTGGGCTGGGCGGGCGAAGATCGCCGATCTGCTGGGCGGTGCCCGGGCGGGGTTGGTGGTGCTGCACCCGGAGGGTGGCTACCCGGATGCGTACCCTGTCAAGATGTTTGAGTACATGGCCTGCGGGCTCCCCGTGATCGCGTCGGATTTTCCCCTCTGGCGCCGGATTATCGACGAGGCGCGCTGCGGTCTGCTCGTGGATCCGCTCGATCCGAAGGCGATTGCGTCCGCGATGCAGTGGATACTCGATCACCCTGAAGAGGCCGAACGCATGGGCGAGCGTGGACGGGCGGCAGTCGAAGAGCGCTACAACTGGGGGCATGAGGGGGAGAAGCTGCTGGATTTCTACCGTCGGTTGTTGTCCATGGACGGAACTTGCCGGGAACTGTAACCGCTTGTTGACTCCGAACCGGATCGCAAATCGAGAAAGGACGTTGCGTGCGTAGTAACCCGACCGTCTGGCTGGTCCATCAAGAAGCGACTACGCCGGAAACCGGGAACGGCGGGCGCGTGTACTATTACGCGCGGGAGCTGGCGCGGCGCGGGTGTTCCGTCTATCTGGTCGCCGCCAGCTGGCATCATCTCATGAGCGCCCCGCCAGATCTCCCGAACGAGGGCGTGGTCCATAAAAAAGAAATCGAAAGCAATCTGCGGGTTGCCTGGATCCGCATGCGGAGTTATGGGAACGCTCACAGCAGGCTCCGCATCCTGAGTTGGTTTCTCTTCGGATGGCGGCTGCGGCGTAATGCCGCGGCGATTTCGGAAACGCCTGATGTGATTATTGCTTCCAGCCCCCCTTTGATCGGCGTCGGCACGGCACAAGCGTTGGCGCGGCGATTTGGTGCGAAATCAATACTCGATATCCGCGATATCTGGCCGGTTACGCTGGAAAAGATCGGCTCGATATCACACCACAATCCGCTCGTTATGATGATGCGCCATCTGGAGCGGAAGGCATACGACAACGCTGATCATATCACCTCGAATCTGGAGCACGCCCGGCGGCATCTGGAGGCGTTTGGGGTCGATAGTGATCGATTTACATGGCTGCCCAATGGGGTTCCTGTTGAGGATGTTGCCGGTGGTGAGAATGCAAGCAATGAACCTGTCAGGGACGTTGGACCGTCCGCGTTTGTAGTCGGGTACGCGGGGACGATTGGTCTCTCGAACGCGCTCGAGTATCTGTTAGATGCCGCGAGCCTGCTGGAGGTTGAATCCAGCGTACAGTTTATCCTGTATGGGGACGGCAAAGACCGGCAGCGCCTTGAAAGAATCGTTGAAGAACGAGGGATTACGAATGTCCGGTTTAAAGGGGTGATCGAGAAACGACACGTCATGGAAGCGCTCCAGGGGTGTGATGCACTCTACCTTGGATGGGCCGATAGTAGTCTGTACGACTTCGGTATCGGGGCGAGCAAGATTTCGGAGTATCTACTTTCGGGCCGTCCGATATTGCACTCGTTTTCGGGAAGGGGCGATCCGATTGCCCGGTGTGCTGCGGGAGTCACGGTCCCTGCTGGCGATCCGGCGGCAATTGCCGAGGGTGTTCGGCGGCTGCAGGCGATGGATCCGGCACATCGCCGCGAAATGGGCGCTAGGGGGCGCCAGTATGCCCTTCAGAAACTCGATTATCGTGTTTTGGGGGCCGAGTTGTTCAACGTGATTGAGAGGTTCCGGGCGCGCGACGAGTAAGGTTCGGTGTTTGAGTAGGGGCCCTCGCGGTTGTGCTTGAGCGTTGGCAATCGACTCCAGGTGAGCGCGCGGGTTGGGCGACGGCACCTGGCGACGGTTGTGGCCTGTGGAGAGGAGGCGTGGCAGCGGGGCCGTCGGCGTCGAAGCGGGTCCACGCGTGTGACGGAGTGCTGTGACCCGCTACCCCTCCGGTGGTAATATTCGCACGCAATGTCGCGCTCATAGCGGGCCGAGTCCCGTGAGAGGGAACACCGGTATCCCCTGCCGCGAATCGCCACCTACGCTACTACCACAAGTGGAGATCGCTCGGACGCGATGAACGAGTTGCTGCTGCTGTTCCCGGTCGCCTTCGGGCTTACGCTGTTCCTGAACCGTCGCCTTTGGGGGCCGGCCCGTCGTATCGGCATCGTGGACGTGCCCGGCGGGCGCAAGGAGCATGAAAACCACACGCCTTTGATTGGTGGGGTGGGCATTTTTGCGGGCTTCGCGTTCTGTTCGGTGCTGGTCAGTTTCGATCTGTCCTCCTACCGCGCACTGTACGCCGGGATGGGCGTACTCCTGATTGTCGGCCTTCTGGATGACCTCCACGATCTCGGGGCCACCGAGAAGGTGATCGTACAAACCTTTGCGGCAAGTCTGCTGATCTGGGGCGGTGGGCTCGTGATCGCCGATCTCGGCCTGTTCCCCGGCTTGGGCCTGTTCGAACTGGGTTGGCTCGCGGTGCCGTTCACGATCGTGTGCGTGGTCGGTCTGATCAACGCCGTGAATATGCTCGACGGGCTCGATGGGCTGGCCGGATCGGTCGTCCTCGTGATGCTGTTCTGGCTGAGTGTAATCGGGCTGGAGGCGGCTGAATTCTCCGCGCTGGCTTTGCCCGTGCTGCTGGCGAGCGCCCTGGCGGGGTTCCTCGTGCTGAATTTCCCGGTGCCGTGGCGGCGCGGCGCCACCGTGTTCATGGGGGATTCCGGCAGCACCATGCTGGGCTTCGCGCTGGCCTGGTTTGCGATCGATCTCGTGTTCGAGCAGGGGATTAATGTGCCGCCGGTCACTATCGCCTGGATTATGGCCTTGCCAGTGTGCGATACGGTCTCCCTGATGTTGCGGCGGGGCCTGAAGGGCCAGAACCCGATGACCGCCGACCGCGAGCATCTGCACCACATTTTCCTGCGTGCCGGTTTCTCTCCCCGTACCACCGTCTGTATCGCGGTCGTTATCACGTTCTCCCTTGGCGGCATCGGGGTGCTTGGCTGGCGCCTTGGGGTGCCGGAGTGGGCCATGTGGCTGCCGCTCCTTGCCGTATTTGCGCTGCACTGGTTTGTGGTCCGCCACGCCTGGCGAACGATGCGGCTGCTGCGTCGGGCGACTGCATCCGAGCCTATGGAGAAGACGGGGTAGGGAAGGACTCCGTGCGGCGGTGTCGTGTGGCGGACGCTCTGCCGTCGCGGGATCGCCGCGCTCCCCTCGCTCGCTCGCGATGACGGGTTGGTTGCGTTCGACCGCGATGCACCGAGGGCCGCGTAGGCCGGCTTGCGACCGTAGGGAGCCAGCCGGCGGTGTCTGCACGGATTCCCGCGCGCGTCTGCCGGCTGTCGCCCTCGGCGAAAGCCGGCCCACGGTTACGTGTCTCGCCCCGGCGCTCTGGTATCATTCCCGCTTTGCGAACCGACTCGACGGACGAGGCCATGGGCACCAAAGTCTACGTGCAGACGCAGGGCTGCCAGATGAACGAGTACGACTCGGCGAAGATGTTCGACGTCCTCGCCGATTCGGAGGGCGCCGAGCGGGTGGATGACCCGGCTGCGGCCGATCTCCTGCTGCTCAATACCTGCTCCATCCGCGAGAAGGCGCAGGAGAAGGTGTTCTCGCAGCTGGGCCAGTGGCGCCGATTCAAGCAGGAGAACCCGCACGCCATGATCGGCGTCGGCGGCTGCGTGGCGAGCCAAGAGGGCGAGGCTCTGGCGAAGCGGGCGCCGTTCGTGGACCTCGTGTTCGGCCCGCAGACCCTGCACCGCCTGCCGGAGATGCTCGCCTCGGCCCGCGCCGGCGACGGCCCGGTGGTGGATACCAGCTTCCCCGAGATCGAAAAGTTCGACCGCCTGCCCGAGCCTCGTGCCGAGGGGCCGACGGCGTTCGTGTCGATCATGGAGGGCTGCTCCAAGTACTGCACCTTCTGTGTGGTGCCCTACACGCGCGGCGAGGAGATCAGTCGCCCGTTTGACGACGTCATCGCCGAGGTCGTCGGGCTGGCGGAGCAGGGCGTGCGCGAGGTCACGCTGCTGGGGCAGAACGTGAACGCCTACCGCGGCTGGATGGAAGACGGCACGGTCGCCGATCTGGGCCTGCTGATCCGCTACGTGGCCGTGATCGACGGCATCGAGCGCATCCGCTTTACCACCTCGCACCCGGTCGAGTTCTCCGACGAGCTGATCGAGGCCTACCGCGACGTGCCCGAACTCGCGGACTTCCTGCACCTGCCCGTGCAGAGCGGCTCGGATCGCATGCTCGCCGCCATGAAGCGCGGTCACACGCGCATCGAGTACAAGTCCAAGATCCGCAAGCTGCGCGAGGCGCGGCCCGGGATCAGCCTGTCGTCCGACTTCATCATCGGCTTCCCCGGCGAGACCGAGAAGGATTTCGAGGACACCATGAAGCTGATCGAGGAGGTCGGTTTCGACCAGTCGTTCTCCTTCATCTACAGCCGCCGCCCGGGGACGCCCGCCTCGAACTTCCCGGACGACACGCCGATGGAAGACAAGAAGGCCCGGCTCGCGAAGCTCCAGGCCCGGATCGAGGAGAATGCCCGCGCGATCAGCGAGGCGATGGTCGGCAGCACGCAGCGGATCCTGGTCGAGGGCCCGGCCAAACGCGGCGAGGGCGAGCTCAAGGGGCGCACCGAGAACAACCGCGTGGTCAACTTCCCCGGCCATGAACGGCTGATCGGCGCCTTCGTCGACGTGCGCATCACCGAGGCCCGTCCGCACTCCCTGCGCGGTGAGTTCATCGATATCAACGACCGCACCCTGATGGACCGGCGTAGCCCAGAACCGGCGTGAGCGGTGGGGCTGCGGTCGTTTCGTCGATGCCCCCGCTGCAAGCCGGGTGTGGCCAATCCGGAGATCGTTGCGCGCGGTGGCACCTTTATCGCGAGCAAGCTCGCTCCTACAGGGTTCGGTACACCGCTGTGGTTGTTGTGCCTGTAGGAGCGAGCTTGCTCGCGATCGGGCAGTGCGTTACGGCATTGTCCGGCGATCAGCCCCGTAGTTTGGGTTGACGAAGGAAAACCAACGCGTCGAGTTGTACAGTCGGTAGGGGCGCGACTCGCCTCGGTGTTGGGTATCGCTTCGCTCAACCCAACCTACGCCGGTCCGCCGCCTTACTCCTCTTCCTCGTCCTTCGCCGGCACCTGCATCGGCAATTCCGCCTTCTTCCACCCCTCGAAACCGCCCTGGATCGACACTACATTGGTGTAACCGAGTTGCTTGAGGGTCTGCGCGGCGAGGGCGGCGCGGCCGCCGCCCATGCAGTAGACGCAGATCGGGGTGTCCCGGGACTTCAGCGCCTCGTGGTCGCTGGCCTTGAATTCGAGAAAGCCGCGCGGGATGTGCGTGGCGTCCGGGATATGGCCTTCGGCGAGTTCCTCGGCCTCGCGCACATCGAGCGCTATGGCGCCGGCCTCGACGCGCTGTTGGGCCTGTTCCGGGCTGACCTCGGTGATCTGTTTGCGGGCGGCGTCGACGAGTTCCTTCGGTGTTGGGGCCATGGCTGTTCTCCCGTGCGCTGGCACGTGATGGGGGTTGGACAGACCCCCGATCCTGCCAAAACCGGGCGCCGCTGGCGAGGCGGGCGTGGGCTCCAGCCCGCCGCGCCGGGCGCCTCGGCCGGGCGGGGCAACGGGATGATGGCACCCCCGGCGGTGATAGTGGACAATGGGGCCGAATCGATAACAGGAGCGCGGGCCGCGCAGACGGCCGGGAGTTGAACGGGATTGAGCCAGCCTGAAACGTCGCTGTATCCGGAGCCGACCACCCTCGAAGTGGTCCTGACCCCGGAGAGTAACGATCGGCTCGCGAACCTTTGCGGCCAGTTCGACGAGAACATCCGGCAGATCGAGCGCCGGCTGAATGTCGAAATCCATAATCGTGGCAACCGATTCCGCGTCGTGGCGCCGCCCGAGTCGGGCGAGGCCGCCATCGAGGTCCTGAAAGCCCTCTACAGCGCCACCGCGCGCGAGCACGTCTCGCCCGAGCGCGTGCACCTGGAGTTGCAGGATTCCGCCATGGACGCGCGCGCCCCGGACGCCGAGCGCGACGACGTCTCCGACGACGTGATCCTGCGCCGCGGCACGGTCGAGGCGCGCGGGCCGCACCAGGTCGATTACCTGCAGAGCATCAACGCCCACGACCTGACCTTCGGCATCGGCCCGGCCGGTACCGGCAAGACGTACTTGGCCGTGGCGAGCGCGGTCGCCGCGCTGGAGGCCGAGCGCGTGCGCCGCCTCGTGCTCGTACGCCCCGCGGTCGAGGCCGGCGAACGCCTCGGCTTCCTGCCGGGCGACCTGGCCCAGAAGGTGGACCCGTACCTGCGTCCGATTTTCGACGCCCTGTACGAACTCATGGGCGTCGAGCGCACCAACAAACTGATCGAGCGCAATATCATCGAGGTCGCGCCGCTGGCCTACATGCGCGGGCGCACCCTCAACCACGCGTTCGTCATCATGGACGAAGCGCAGAACACCACCATCGAGCAGATGAAGATGTTCCTCACCCGTATCGGCTTCGGCTCCACGGCCGTCGTCACGGGTGACATCACGCAGACCGACCTGCCGGCGAAGCAGGTTTCCGGGCTGCGGCACGTGCTCGACGTGCTGGACGGAGTGGAGGGCATCGCCTTTATCCACTTCGATTCACGCGATGTGGTTCGCCACCCGCTCGTACAGCGTATAGTGGACGCGTACGCCCGCATGGAAAACGAGTCCGAAGAATAGCCCCGCATGGACAGCCCGATCGAAATACAGAACGCCGCCGACGCGGACGACGTCCCCGAACCTCCGCGACTCGGCGCCTGGGCCGAGGCGGCACTCGCCGCCATCGAGCGCCCGGGCGTGGCCATTACCGTACGCATCGTCGACGCCGAGGAAGGGCGCGCGCTCAACCGCGACTTCCGTGGCCGCGACTACGCGACCAACGTCCTGTCGTTCCCGTTCCCCGAACTGCCGCCCGAGGCCATGGCCGAGCTCGGCGGGCCGTACATCGGCGATCTCGCGATCTGCGCCGAGGTCGTCACCCGCGAAGCGGGCGAGCAGGGCAAGAGCCTGGACGCCCACTGGGCGCATCTGATCGTGCACGGCGTACTGCACCTAGTAGGCTACGATCACCAGGACGACGACGAGGCCGAGCGCATGGAAACGCGCGAGCGCGCGATCCTCGCGGACCTCGGCTTCCCCGATCCGTACGCCGGCGAGCCGAATTCCACCGACCCGAATCCCACTGACTTCGAAACGAGCTGAACCAACCGATGGGTATCCTGATGGCCGACGACCTCCCCGAGTCTTCTTCCAGCGAAGGCCGATCGCTGCTTTCGCGCCTGGCCAAGGCCCTGGGCGGAGAGCCGCGCGACCGCGATGAACTCCTGACGCTGCTGCGTCAGGCCCAGCGGCGCGAACTGTTCGGCCACGATGCGCTGGCCATGATCGAGGGCGTGTTCCAGGTCGCCGATATGCAGGCGCGCGACATCATGATCCCGCGCTCGCGCATGGTCGTGGTCGAGGCGGATGCCGCCCTCGACGACATGCTCCCGGACATCATCGAATCCGGGCACTCGCGCTTCCCCGTGATCGACGACAACCGCGACGAAGTCGTCGGCGTGCTGCTCGCGAAGGACATCCTGCGCTACTTCCCCGAGGACCAGCGCAGCCGCTTCGACCTGCGCGATATCCTCCGCAGCGCCGCCTTCGTGCCCGAAAGCAAGCGCCTCAACACGCTGCTGCAGGAGTTCCGCACCAGCCGCAATCACATGGCCATCGTGGTCGACGAGTACGGTGGTACCGCCGGGCTGATCACCATCGAGGACGTCCTCGAGCAGATCGTCGGCAACATCGACGACGAACACGATTCCGAGGACGAAAGCCCCATCCACGAACACGGCCCGGGGCGGTACACCGTCGACGCCCTCACGCCGATCGACGAATTCAACGCGCACTTCGGCACCGATTACAGCGACGACGACTTCGATACCATCGGTGGCCTCGTCATCAACCAGATCGGCCACGTGCCCAACACCGGCGAAACCGCCACCATCGACCGCTTCTGGTTCCGCATCCTCGACGCCGACTCAAGACGCATCCGCCAGCTCCAGGTCGTCTGGCTCGACCAGGCCACCGGCGATACCGCCGAAGCCGACAAGACGCACTGAGCCAGGGCGGTTGCAACGCCGCGCGCATTCGCCTTCGGCGAAGACGCGCCTACGGCGAGCGGGCATCCGAACGCGCGCATCTTGCCCACACGTTGCGCACCTCGGCGTAGGCCGGCTTGCGACCGAAGGGAGCCAGCCGGCGCACAAGGTCAAGGCCTCGCGAAAGCGCATGCCGGCTGTTGCCTCCGGCAAAAGCCGGCCTACGATTCCTCAGCCCTTCGCCCTTCGCCCTTCGCCCTTCGCCCGTGGCCCTTCACCCCCCAGGCCGATACACCGCCAACAACACCGCCGCCGCGACGAACAGCAACCCGAGCACCCGATTCGCCATCGCCAGATGCCTTGGCTCGCGCCAGAAGCGCGCGAGCTGCGCCGCCAGGCCCGTGTAACCCGCCATCACCACGATATCCACCCCGATCATCGTGGCCGCCAGCACCAGATACTGCGGCGCCAGCGCCATCGACGGATCAATGAACTGCGGCAACACCGCGAGCATGAACACCGTCGCTTTCGGATTGCTCGCGTTCACCAGGAATCCGCGCAACACCATCGCGCCACCGCTCTGCGCCATCGCCCGGGAATCGGCCAATCCCTCGAGGCGCGCCCCGGCACGCCACTGCCGGATCCCCAGCCACGCCAGATACACCACGCCACCCCAGCGCACGAGCTCGAACGCGAGCGGCGAGGCCGCGATCGCTGCCCCCACGCCGATCCCCACCACCACGATCTGCAGCGTCAGACCGAACTGCTGCCCGATCGCCGTCACCAGCCCACGCGGCATACCGTTGCGCAGACCACTGGTCATCGACGCGACCGCGCCAGCGCCGGGAGAGACGCTGATCGCCCCGCAGGCGACCAGAAAGGCAAACCACAGATCGAGACTCATAAAAGCAAACGGGATCCGAAGGAGGCGCGATTGTAGCGTCCCCGGTTCATGGCGTCCCTCCGGCCGCAAGCCGCCCGAGCCTCCGGGCGTGCCCCGGCCCGTAGGCGCGTTTTCGCGAAGCGAACGCGCGCATCCCGTCCGGGGATTACACATCCCCACGTAGGCCGGCTTTTGCCGAAGGCAACAGCCGGATTCACCGGCGGTCCGACGTGTCGTGGGCGACCGGAGGCGTCTCACAGCGAATCGACCAACCACGCGCGCATTCGCCTGTCGGCGAAGACGCGCCTACGAATGGCAACCGGCATCAACGGCCCCGGCCCGTAGGCGCGTTTTCGCGAAGCGAACGCGCGCATCCCGTGACCGGGATCAAACATCCCCACGTAGGCCGGCTTTTGCCGAAGGCAACAGCCGGCATGCCCGTGTACGGCGCCTTGTGTGGTGCGACACGATCGCCGGCTGGCTCCCTTCGGTCGCAAGCCGACCTACGTGAACCGCCTCCCTCGGGGATGGATGAAACTCGACCGTTCACCACGAACAAGTGACACGGAGCCTCGATTTAGCCGATCATTCGCGGAACCGGTGGCCCTGGGCAGCCGGCACAAGAATATTCTGACAATCTCCATCTGCGGAATCCCTCCATGGCGGCACGTGCGGCACTCTACCGACGCCAGCGCCTGCGCGCGGCGCTCACCGGCACACGCGCACGCGATCTCCTCGCGCTGGCGGCCGGGGCCGCGCTCGCGTTCGCTTTCGCCCCCTGGGGGGTCTGGCCCCTCGCCATCGCGAGCCCGGCCATACTCTTCATCCTGTGGCTGGACTGCACGCGCCGCCGCGCCGCCTGGCGTGGCTGGCTGTTTGGCGTCGGCGTCTGGGGCGCCGGCGTCTACTGGATCTACCACAGCCTGCATCTCTTCGGCGCCGCCGTGGCACCGCTCGCCGGCGCGCTCACCGTCGGCTTCATCCTCGCGCTGGCGCTTATTCCGGCGGCGCTCGGCGCGCTCGTCGTCGGGCGCGACGCCGAACGCCGCGGCGCCGCCTGGTTCCTGCTCGTGCTGCCGGGCGCCTGGGTACTCATCGAGTGGGTCCGCAGCTGGCTGCTGACCGGCTTCCCCTGGCTGCTGCTCGGCACCAGCCAGACCGACAGCTGGCTGGCCGGTTATGCCCCCGTCTTCGGCGTCTACGGCATGAGTTTGGCCGTGGCCCTCAGCGCCGGTGCGCTGGCATACGCCTGGCGCGGCAGCTGGCACGGGCGCACGCTCGCGCTCGTGGTCGCCGTCGGCATCTGGGGTACGGGCGCGGTGCTGTCCGGCACGCACTGGTCACGGGCCGGCGGGCAGCCGTTCGACGCCGCGCTCATCCAGGGCAACATCGAGCAGGAGCAGAAGTTCAATACCCAGGAAAAGGCGCTTACCCGCTACGAAGACCTCACGCGCGAGGTCGCCCACCGGGCCGAACTCGTGATCTGGCCCGAGACCGCCGTGCCCACGTTCTACCGGCGCGTCGCCGACCGCCTGAACGAGTTCGGGAAGGCCATGGAGACCGAGAACACGCGCGTCGTCACCGGCGTGTTCACCCTCGATCCCGAGACCCGGCGCTACTACAACGCCGTCCGCCCGCTCGGCATCAACCGCATGGCCTACCGCAAGCAGCGGCTGGTGCCATTCGGCGAGTACATGCCGCTGCGCAGTTACCTGGAATTCCTCGAACGGTATATCCAGATCCCGATGTCGGACATCGCCCCGGGCGTGCCCGGCCAGGCGCCGCTGGAAGTCGGCGCCAATCGCCTCGGCGCGTCCGTGTGTTACGAAGCCGCCTACCCGGGCGTGATCCGGCGCATGGCGGTCGATGCCAACGTGCTCGTCAACGTCAGCAACGACGGCTGGTTCGGCGACTCCACCGCGCCCCACCAGCACCTGCAGATCGCCCGGCTGCGGAGCATGGAAACGGCCCGCCCGATGCTGCGCGCCACCAACACCGGCATCACCGCCATCATCGACCACCAGGGCGAGGTCATCAGCCGCGGCCCGCAATTCGAAGTCGCCGTCGTCGAAGCCCGCATCGACCCCCGCGCCGGCCTAACACCCTACGTCCAGATGGGCGACATCCCGGCCCTTGGCGCCGCGGCGGCGTTGGCGTTTCTGCCGTACCTCATCGGTGCGTGGCGGCGGAGAACAGGCACGGCGTAAAAAAGGGCATGTAGGCCGGCTCTTGCCGAAGGCAACAGCCGGCCTCAACAGCGGTTCGATGCGTCCTGAACGATCGGAGGCGCCTCACAGCGCATCGACCAACCATGCGCGCATTCGCCTGTCGGCGAAGACGCGCCTACGAAATGCATCCGGCAGCAACGCCCTGGACCCGTAGGCGCGTTTTCGCGAAGCGAACGCGCGCATCCCGTCACCGGCACCGCACATCCCGACGTAGGCCGGCTTTTGCCGAAGGCAACAGCCGGCTTAAAGAGGGGGGATGTCTCGTGAGCGACCGGAGACGCCGTCGCCGGCTGGC